>DUPI01000003.1 GCA_012838395.1 Mollicutes bacterium | reverse complement strand
TTTATTAGGTAAAAACCCTTAAAAGAGCCTTTTGCCCTTACAAAATTACTAAAAAAATGTTATAATTAATATACAACGAGTAGCTGTCCTATGGCGTAAGTCCAGTTGGGAGCTATTTTTTTTAACAGTAAGGAGGGGAATATGTTTAAAATTAATGAGCATGTAGTTTATAAGCGGGATGTTTGTAAAATAAAGGGAATTAAACATAATGATTTTAATAATCTAGATTATTATGTGTTAGCACCAATTGATGATGATTCTTTAACTATTGAAGTACCTATGCAAAATAAGGGTGGGCACATTAGAGCACTGATTTCAAAAAAAGAAGTTCAAACGATTATTAATGAAATACCCAACATTTCAATTATAGAAGATCATGGTAGGATGATTGAAAGTGAATACAAGAAATTATTGAGTACTGGTGATCATCTTGATCTAGTTAAAATAATTAAAACTACTCATCTGAGAAATCAAGAAAGAGAAGCAGCTGGTAAGAAAATAGGTGAAAAAGATAGTGAGTATTTTAAGTTAACCGAAAAAATTCTGTATAATGAATTTTCTTTGGTGTTGGGAATGAAATATGAAGATACAAAAAAATACGTAATTGATAAAGTAGAAAATATTTCAAAAAAATAAGTTTATAGGTGTTGATAGAGTGAGTCGTATATGTTTAAGTGATAATGTAAATAAATTAGGAATTGAAAAAGACGTTGTTAGGGTATTGAAAAAATATAATATTTTGACTATTGAAAATTTATGGAAATTAAATCGTAATGATTTAAAGAAAATGAGATTAAGTGCTAAAGATATAAAGCATATAAAAATAAAGATGCAATTACAAAGTATAGATTTAAACGGTAAAAAATATAATAAAAATTAAATCGGGTAGCGCTGATTTTATTTTGTTTTATAGACTTTAATGGGTTTATTTGGTAGAATATAAATAGGTGATATTATGCTATATACGTCAATGGAAAATCCTAAAATTAAGCAAATTAAAAAGTTATCCCAAAAAAAATATCGTGAAAAATATAAGGAATTTATGGTAGAAGGAAGTCATTTAGTACTTGAAGCTTATAAAACGGGGTATTTAAAAGAATTGATTTTAGAAAAAAACGAAATATTTCCTTTACCAGTTGAGACTAATTATGTCACTAATGATATTATTAATTATTTATCAACTTTAGAATCTCCATCAAATATAATTGGTATTTGTCGTAAAAAGGATGAGGTCACTGAAATTGGAGATAAAGTCTTGATGATTGACAATATTCAAGATCCGGGTAATTTAGGAACAATAATTAGAAGTGCCGTTGCCTTTGATGTTGATACGATTATTTTAAATTCCAAAACAGTAGATTTATACAATCCTAAAGTTGTTCGGGCTACACAAGGATTATTGTTTCATATTGATATAATGACTTCAAATATAGTTAATTTGATTCCCAAATTAAAGAATAAAGGTTATAAAATTATGGGAACGAAAGTAACAAATGGAAAAAGCCTTAAAAGTGTTGAAAAAAATAAAAAGTTTGTTATAATAGTGGGTAATGAAGGCAATGGCTTGAGCGAAGAGGTAATTAACCTTTGTGATGAATTTATTTATATTGATATGAATTCGGTATGTGAAAGTTTAAATGTTGCCGTAGCAACCAGCATAATATTGTATGAACTAGATAAGTGGGTGTAATTATGGAATATATTTTTGTCGGGGAAATTATTAATACACATGGCGTTAAGGGAGAAGTACGGTTAATATCGGATTTTAAATACAAAGAACAAGTATTTGTAAAAAACTTTACTTTATATGTTGGACGTTTTAAAGATGAATTAAAAATTAAGAAATATCGTCGTCATAAAACATACGATATGATTACTTTTGAAGGAATCGATAATATCAACGATGTTATTATGTACAAAGGTGATAGTGTTTATATTAATAAAGACGATTTAGTTGTAGATGGTTTATTTAATGAACAATTAATCGGATTAGAAGTTTATTTTAAAAACAAACGACTTGGATTTATTGAACACATTGTAAATAATAATGCCCATGATATATTAGTTGTAAAAGATGATTCTCGTAATCATTTAATTCCTAATCTTGATGAATTTATTGAAAAAGTAGATTTAGATGAAAAACGAGTATATATTAAAGAGATCGAAGGTTTAATTAATGAAGATTGATGTTTTAACTTTATTTCCATCAATGTTTGATGATTTTGTTAAAACTTCAATAATAGGCAGAGCTGTCTCAAACAATAAAGTAGTTATAAATGTTCATAATATTCGTGATTTTTCTACTGATTCTCATAAACGAGTTGATGATTATGGTTTTGGTGGAGGACAAGGAATGGTATTGATGCCAGAACCAATATTTGCAGCTGTTGAGCATTTTAAACGAAATGATAGTTTAGTTATTATGATGACACCACAAGGTGTTCCTTATAAACAAAATAAAGCTTATGAATTAGCTAAGCATAAACATTTGATTATTATTTGTGGTCATTATGAAGGTTTTGATGAACGAATAAGAACGATTGTTGATATAGAAATTAGTATCGGTGATTATATTTTAACCGGTGGTGAGATTCCAAGTATGGTTATTATTGATAGTGTTGTTAGATTGCTTGATGGAGTCATTGAACCAGAATCACATCTTAATGAATCTTTTAACGATTATTTGCTAGATTATCCTGTTTATACTAAACCACAAGATTTTAGAGGAATGAAAGTTCCTGAAGTATTGTTATCTGGTCATCATGAAAATATACGAAAATGGCGCCAAAATGAAGCACTTAACAGAACTAGTAAGCGTCGTCCTGATTTATTAGAAAAGAGATGATTGAATGAAAAAAAAGCATTATGTCTTAATGAAAAAAGCTAATAAAAAAGAAATTTTCTATATTGATTATGAGCGATTAGAGGGGTATGAAGTAAAACCTAAAAATAAAGTAAAATATGATGGTATTATTGTTAATAAATTGATTTTAATAAATCCATCTTTTACGAAAAAAATATTAATTAAAAAAAGTAAACGTAAATTAGAGGAATATCTTAAATATATTATTAATATTATGGATAATGATGATGCAACGGATCCGGATGATGTGGAACGTGCCTTAGATAACTTATCTCGTTATCGCAGCATAGTCATTAATACATACCAAATGTATTTGGATGAAAAGTATTATAAAATATTACTTCAAAAAATTGATTTAATTGAACAAGAGTTAACTAAGAAGTTGTATATTATAAATAGTAAATATTATATTAATGAAGAAAAAAAGGGAAAAAGCAGATAATTGTTGAAAAAAACAAATATCTATGCTAAACTTATTAAGTCAATGTGATCCGCTGGGAATTCTTCTATGATCAACATTTAGTAAAAGGAGAGTGACATTGTGAATTTAGTTGATAAAGTAACTAAAAGCCAAATCAGACAAGACCTTCCAGAATTTCGAGTAGGAGACACCGTTAGAGTTGGTGTTAAAATTATTGAAGGTAAGCGTGAGAGAGTTCAAGCTTTTGAAGGTATTGTAATGTCTCTTAAGGGTGGAGGCATTGGTCGTAACTTTACTGTTAGGAGTACTACAAGTGGTGTTGGGGTTGAAAGAACATTCCCAATTAATTCACCAAAAATTGATAACATTGTAGTATTGCGTAAAGGTAAGGTAAGACGTGCTAAATTAAACTACTTAAGAACCATGGTTAAACAAGCAAAAATTAAAGAAAGAAATTAGACCGTATTAAGGTCTTCTTTTTGAATAAGGACAAGGATATTATGAAAATAATAAAAGAAATATCAACCTATCTTATTATTGTTTTAATTGTTGTTTTGATTAGAACTTTTATTATAAC
>DUPI01000029.1 GCA_012838395.1 Mollicutes bacterium | reverse complement strand
CCTTTCAATTCACTAAAAGGTTGGATTTTACCTTCTAACATTCGATACACAGTATCAGCTTCAATAAAACTAAACAGACCAATCCACAGTGACTCAATTATATCCCTACTACCAAATGATAGTGTAAAAATTATTCCAAAGATTAAATTAACAATTAATGAATATAAAATAATAATTTTACTACTTCTAAACATCATTTTCGTTTTTTGTATAAAAGCCATTGCAATAACTCCACATGGAATTGATACAACTAGTAATTGTTCTAATAATGTCAAATTTAACATAATATCCCTCACATCTCAAAAAAACTATTTCTATTAATATGATATGGGGCTAAATTAAAAATGACACAACAAAAAAACCTGTTACCAGGTTAATTTCTTAAATGGCGTCCATGATTGGAGTTGAACCAATGACCTATCCCTTAGGAGGGGATTGCTCTATCCTGCTGAGCTACACGGACAATTAGATAATAATTATCTAATATAATTAATTAAAAATAAGAGAAATAAATTAGTTGCATAGTTCAGTTTGTATCCAAACTTTTGAGATAATTCTCCTATCGCTACTGATTTATCGACAATATTGACAACCCAACTTTCAGCGTATTTAGGAACACGATAATTAATAGGAAACATATGTCCTTCTATAATATTTTTCTCTTTTGGACAAAGATTAAAATATTCTTCTGATTTTTGAACCGCTTTTTTAGGGTGAACAAAAGTTGAAATAATACGTTCTTTAACAGTTCTATTATCATCACTTAAGAAAAAGTCATGGAGAAGAGCTGCCTTAGCCGTCTTATGGTAATCTAAATTTAAAAACTTTGCTACTTTATATGAATAATAAGCTACTTTAACTGAATGATCAAAACGATTAACACCATGGTGTTCTATGTTTTTTAAAGTTTTAAATTCTTTATTTCCTAATATATGATCAACAATATCAATAAACTCATTATCTTTATCATTTATATTCATTTGAATAAGTCACCTCAACATTAATATATTATATCATAAAAGTCTTTTTATTATAATTACAATCACATACTTTTTATTTTATTCTTCAATATTTAATTTTTTTCCTACTGGCTGAATTTGAATAAAGGTGTTACCATCATTTACTTTTATTTCTTCACCATTTAGATGCTTGTAAATTGTTTGTGAACTACGACTATCTTTAACAGCCTTTATAGGAACAGCATAGCCATTAGTAATATAATAACCATCTCGTTCACCAATATTTGATATATCTTGTCGTCCTTTGTCATCGATAGTTTGGTTTGGAATCTGAACAATGATTATATTCTTAAAAGTATATTGCTTTCCAGTTACAAAATCTTTATGTGGTGTTCCATTTACTGATCTTTTATAAACTTGAGTCTCGGAATCATATTCATATAAATTTTTAACTGACCAAGAATATTCCACTTCAACCTTATTTGCTATTTTAGCAACAGCAATTTTATTTAAATCAATATTATTAATACTATAGTCTAATAAAAAATCATTATTTCTTTCTGTTCTTGTTTTACCAAGACCTTTTTCTATTTTTTCAATGCTCGTAAATAAAGTGTGTTCACTTGCTACTCCGTGTTCTCTTTCACGCCAAGCGGTCTTAGGATCCATTATTTCAACTCTATCTAAATCTAAAGAGTAAAAATCTGACTGAGCTTGCGGAGAGTAACCGTGATGAACATAAATCGCATCATTTTCTAGAGAGTAGTCTAAAAAATAATGACGAGCACTTCTAACTGAACCAATTCGCTCGGTATTAGTATCATGAAACAAGGCTAAAAGTCTTGTTACACCACCTTCAGCAATTATTTCATAAATAATGTACGCATCTTGAAGTCCACTTTGAAGAGGCCTTGCTTCTTTTATATTATTAATCATTACAGCATATGGTCTTGATTTAGAATTCATATCTACTATTTTGATTTTCTTTTCCATCTTAGGAAATAAATTACCTAAAGGTTCTTTTACAGCATTTAAGGTTTCTTCCGCATTACACCCACTCAATAGTAAAGTTAATAGCAAAAGAGAAACAATCATTTTCCTTTTCATCTTGACACTTCTTTCTAAAAAAGATTATACCAAAAAAAGAGATTGAATACAATCTCCTTTTTTATTATTTTTTCTTTTTATAATTTTTAGGTTTATTATTAAATTCACCTTTGGAATTATTGATAGCGTTTTCAATAGAATTTTCAATCAATCCCAAAATATTTTTTTGTGATTCAACATCTAAATTATTAAATTGAGGCAGTTGTGAAAGAGCTTGTCCGATTTCTAACAACTGATAATAATTTAAATTATTGAATATATTACATAAATGCCACAATATTAAAACTCTTTTTTCAGCATTAACAGGCAACAATAAGTCAACTTCTGAAAAACCGGCATATAATAAACTTTTTATAAAAATATCATAAGACAGATAATAATGTTTTTCATTTATATATTCAGCAATCGACATACCTAAGTTTCTAGCTTGTTCACGGGGTTTTAAAAGTAGTAATTCACTAGCATCAAAATTATTAAAAATGAAACTCCATTCAATATCTTTGTCAACGAACGCTGCATTATATTTATATTCTAAGTATAAATCTTTTACACTTTTGTTATTATTAGATATACTAATATCACTCAGTTCTTTAGTTGATTCTATTTCTACAGCTTTGTTTTTCAAATTTTGATAAATGTTCATTTTATTAAAATCAGAATAAACTTTAAAGAGTTTGTCTTCTAAAAAATCATCATCATAATCATCTTCAAAAGTGTTATCTATATACACCTCATCTAAAGCAGTTTCTAAAGTTTTCATTATTCTAGTAGCTACTCTTGTTTCGGCATCAAAATACATATAATCATAGTAAGGATCATGAGCATATAAATTATACTTTTTTTCTAAAAAATAAAGTAGTTCATTCATGTCATCTTCATCATAAGTGATGTCTTTAATCTTTTCGTTCTCTACCTCTGTTGCTATTTGTAAATAACTTACAAATTTTTGAAATTCAGGACTATCCTTTTTCCCTTCCTTTTCAAGACGGCATAAATTAGAATTAATAGTATTAACAGATAAACCAATTTTTATTAAGTCATCAAGTTTCTTTTGTAATGTTTGTTCTAACTCCCACATTGTACTTCCCCCCTATTTGTGAAAATAATTAAGAATTAGTCTTTAAGGCTTTAAACATCTTCTTCCATAATCCTTTGGAAGAGTAATTTAAAATACCTATCTTATATATTTTTAAACCATATTTTATTAATAACCAATTGAAAGCAATATTAATTAAAATTGAAATTATTACTTCAATAATTCCTATTTGTCCTAAGACTAATAGTGATGGAGATAATATAGCCGATATTAACGGTACAAATGATGCAACCTTAATAAATGTCGCCCCTTTTAATAAACTAGCAAATATCGATAAATAATATCCTAGTAATAATATAAGCATAATTGGTGTTTGTAGTTGTTGGAAATCTTCGGTATTTGTTGTCATTGATGCTAAAACACCAGCTAATAAAGAATAAGATATAAATGTTAAAATCATTAGTATAATAGTTAGTGGGATAATATAAACTAATTGCCCGGAAAGACCATTATCTAAAACTTTAGTAATAAATGAACCAAAATCATCACCGAAGACTTGTATTATACTATTACCACCTAATAACTTTCGAACTAACAAACCCATACCACCAAATAACAATAATAAACCACCTTGCATCAACACAAAGAGATTACCAGCAATTATTTTGGCAAAAAAATGAGTTTCTGGCGAGACATTAGAAATTATTATTTCCATACCCCTTGTTGATTTTTCATCATTTACTTCAGCGCCAATCATTTGAACTAAGAAAATAACTAACATAAAAAACGGTAAAATAATAATTGGAAAAACAGAAGACATAATAGCCCCCATACTTTCCTCTTCACTAAGTTTGTCCTCATCTAAATATTCTCTAGCAATAGTAATTGGCGAATATAACTTGGCAACTTCTTCAAGTGGCAAATCAGAATTCATAGTAGCAAGCGCTACTTTAGTGTTATTTATAGCTGATGAGACTAACTGATATTCAATTGCATCAATATATCCTTCACTAATTACAGTAGCTGATATAGTAGTTTCTGGATCTTTATTAAAAACTACAATCCATGTTTTCTTATCTTCTTCAATTAATTTTTTTGCATTCTCTACGTCTTTATCATATAATTTTATTTCATATGAAGAATCCTCTGTTTGTTTAAAATTTTCCTCAACTAAATTTAATTGATCTTTAAACAAATCAAATGACTGCTCCGTATTATCAACAACATAAATTAATTGCTTTTTATTAAAATCCCCACCAAAGAAACTAATAATACTATCGATGTTACTAACACCAATAATAACCAATGCTAATAAAATATTAGCAGCAACAAACCACTTTGTTTTTATTTTTCTTTTAAGGCTTACACCAATTAAATAATTTAATTTACTCATCATATGTTTCACCTACCTTTGATACAAAAATTTCGTTTAACGATGGCTCTTCAACTATAAACTTAGCTATATCTTTAGATTTTTTTATTTCAGCAAATACTTTGGTCACTACTTCACTATCATTAATTTTAATTTCAAACTCATCTGATTTCTCAATAACACCTAAGACACCATCTATTTTCTTAATTTTTTCTGTATTAATATCACCTTTCACAAATATATTTTTCTTGCGATATTTCTCTTTAATATCAGATAAATAACCTTCTAGAACACTTTCTCCTCTTAATAAGACAACTATTTTTTTACAAAATAATTCAACATGTTCCATACGGTGAGTAGAAAAAATAATCATACTGCCATTTTCAGCCATTTTTATAATTTCCTTTCGAAATAATTCAACATTAATTGGGTCAAGACCAGCAAACGGTTCATCCAGTATTAATAATTCCGGTTCATTTAAAATAGCAGTAATAAATTGAATTTTTTGTTGATTACCTTTTGATAATTCCTTTATTTTTCGCTCTCGATATTCTGGTACCTGAAAACGTTCTAATAACTCATCCATTCTAGATATTATTTTTTCTTTTGACATTCCTTTTAAAGTACCATAAAATAAACATTGTTCTTTAACTGTTAGTTTAGTTAATAAACTTCTTTCTTCAGTTAAAAAACCTATTCTATCGGTTACTGAATAATCAATTTTTTTACCATTTAAGGTAACTTCTCCTTGATCAGCATCAAGTAAGCCCATAATTATTCTAAAAGCAGTTGTTTTACCCGCTCCGTTAACACCTAGCAATCCAAATATTTCACCAGGTTTAACCGTAAAAGATAAATTATCCAGAGCTAAAAATTCACCATACGATTTACTAATATTTGATACTTTTAACATATAATCACCTCATAACATTTCTAATATTATTATAACATATTCTTAAACATTTTTAATTATTAAATTCATTTATCCATTAATATATTATACGTATTAAAAACTTCTAATTTTATAAGTTATTTCTTTAATAATTCTATCATAAAATTATATAATTGATATTGACATTTACATCACAATAAGGTAGAATTATAAGCACGTGGAGTAGTACTCAAGAGGCTGAAGAGGCGCCCCTGCTAAGGGCGTAGACCGGGTAACCGGTGCGAGGGTTCAAATCCCTCCTGCTCCGCCATT
>DUPI01000002.1 GCA_012838395.1 Mollicutes bacterium | reverse complement strand
ATAAAAAAAGAATTTCAATTACAAAATTCTTTTATATTATTATATTTAACTTAATTTATCTGTCGGTTTTGCTTTTATAGTGTCTCCAAACCTGCGTCCCATTTTGTATGCATAATATCCTGCTGCTCCAATCATAGCTGCGTTATCAGTACAATAATTTAAATTAGGTATAGTTAAATTAATATCATTTTCACGACATATTTCTGTTAGTTTTTCACGAAGTCCTCGATTAGCAGAAACTCCTCCACCTAATATAAGATTGTTAACATCATATTTTTTTAAAGCTCGCATTGTCTTCTTAACTAAAATTTCTATTACCCTATTTTGAAATGAGCTAGCTAAATTAGCAATATTAATTTCATTACCACGTTGTTTCTCATTATGGTTTAAGTTAATCACAGCACTTTTTAAACCACTAAAACTAAAATCAAATGATGTATCATCCATAGGCAATGGCAGATCATAAGTATCTTCACCAACTTCTGCCAACTTGTCAATAACTGGACCACCAGGGTAACTAAGTCCCAGAACTCGAGCAACCTTGTCATAGGCTTCACCAACAGCATCATCAACTGTTCCACCTATATATTCAAACGAATAATCTTCTTTCATAAACACAAGTTCCGTATGTCCACCACTTACTACAAGAGCAATTAGAGGAAATTCTAAGGGCTTTACTAAATTGTTAGCATAAATATGTCCTGCAATATGATGAACAGGTACCAAAGGCTTATTATAAATAAACGAAAGCGTTTTGGCCGCCATCAAACCAATTAACAAAGAGCCAATTAATCCTGGACCATAAGTTACTGCAATAGCATCAATTTCTTCTATTTTCATATTAGCTTTTTCCAAAACTTCTTCAATTACAATAGTGATGTTTTCAACATGTGTTCTACTTGCTGTTTCGGGAACAACACCACCAAATTTAGCGTGAATATCAATTTGTGATAAAACAACTGTCGCAACTTCAATATAACCATTTTTCACAATTGAAACACTTGTTTCGTCACAACTTGTTTCAAAGGCCAAAATATATTTGTTATCCATCGCTTTCACCTCCCATATATACAATGGCATCTTCGTTACCATAGTAATTTCTTCTAATTGTAATTTCTTTAAAACCCATACTTTCATATAATTTTCTTGCTACAACATTACCTCTTCTAACTTCTAAAAGAATCTTAATATTTTTTTTCCTTGTTGAAACATCTATTACGTGTTCTATTAATTTTGTTCCAATTTTATTTTTACGATATTCGGGTATCACATATATATAATCTATTTCAATTCGATCATAGATTAATGAATACTTAATAATTCCGACAATTTTCTCATCAATTGTGTAACCTACATAATTAAAAAACGGATGCTCCAGCATATCGATTGATACTTTTTCATTCCTATCGATATTTTGTAACAACTCATTTACAATTTCTAAGTCTTTATTAGTTATCTTTTTTATCATTTTGTTTCTCTAAATTGCGCTCAGCATCAATCATTTTTAAATAATTAGGTTTTACTAAATGAACATTAACTGGCTCATCATTTTCATGTTTATTAATTATTTTTAAAACATTTAATTCAGGCTTTATTATCTCTAAAGGACCATCTATTTCATCATAGCCAACCAACACATAATCATTCTTATTATCAATTTTAACTAACAATTCGGATATATGTAAAAAAGTATCAGGCATGTAATTGTTTAGATCTTGATCATAAATACCTGCATATAAATAATCATTACGATCATTAATAAATGGGATTGTATATTTAAATTT
>DUPI01000028.1 GCA_012838395.1 Mollicutes bacterium | reverse complement strand
TTTGCTGTTAATTGTCCGCTTTCTTTTTTTGTAGCTTGTAATTAATTCTTAATAACAATTTCCTTGGTAGTAATCGTGTTATAAAGACACTAATTTTAATAAATATTCCAGGTATTATAACTAATTTTCTTTTAAACATTTGATTAATTGCATACTCACTTACTATCTCACTATCCATAGCTTTTACAGAAAATTTAACACCAGCCACATTGTTAAAATTGGTATTAACAGGTCCTGGGCAAAGCACTCCAACATAGACTGCACTATTTTGACGGCGTAGTTCTTCGTGTATAGCTTCCGTGAGTTTTAAAACATAACCTTTTGTAGCATAGTAAGCGCCCATTAATGGACCAGATAGAAAAGCTGCTGAAGAGGCAACATTTAAAATATAGCCGCTGTTTCTTTCTTTAAAATCTTTTAAAAAAACTTTGGTAAGTGTATGAACGGCCTTAATATTTAAATCTATCATATCTAATTCCCGATCAAGATTTGTTTCATAAAAGTTTCCAAAAACTCCAAAACCTGCATTATTTATTAGAATATCTATTTTTTCCTTTTTCAATTTATTATATAGTTTCATACAATTAAAAGTGCTCGAAATATCGATTGGTATTATTTTAACATTGCCACCTAGTTCTTTTTTTATGGTTTCCAATCCCTTTTTATCCCTAGCGACAAGTATTAGATCAAAGCCCTTTTTACTTAATATTCTTGCCATGTCAGCTCCGATACCTGAACTTGCCCCAGTAATTAATACCTTCATACAACACCGCCTTCCACTACTATAATTATATAGCATATTAATTAATAATTCAACTTAAGAGGGTTCTTTTGAATATCCTTGAATATTTAAACAAAAAAAGAGTATTTTTTACTCTTCTTCTACTAACTTTAAAATTACCATTAGTGCATCGTCTCCACGACGTTCATCTAACTTTAATATTCTTGTGTATCCACCGTTTCTATTAGCATATCTAGGCGCCAAAACATCAAATACTTTTGCTACTGCTTCTTTATCGTTTTGTAGAAAGGCTAACGCTTTTCTTCTAGATACTAATGTTTGTTTTTTTCCATATGTAACCATTTTATCAAAAAACTTACGTACTTCTTTAGCTCTTGCTTCTGTTGTTTTTATTTCTTCATTGTTGATTAAGTCTTTTGTTAAATTAGCAAGCATACTTCTTCTATGTTTATTATCGCGTCCTAATTTTCTATACATAATATTCCTCCTACCTATTGATCTTCATCACGGAATTTAAGGCCCATTTCTCTGATTTTATCAGATACTTCTTTTAGGGATTTTTTACCTAAATTGCGTATTTTCATCATTTCTAGTTCAGTTTTTTCTGTTAAATCACCTAGTGTGTTAATATTTGCTCGTTTTAAACAATTATATGCACGTACTGAGAAATCTAAATCATCAATTGATGTTTCTAATTTTTTAAGTTTACTATCTTCCTTCTTAGCCGTCATAACACCTGTCAAATCTGTAATTTCACTTAATTCCGTTAAAATATTCAAGTGTTCGATTAAAATTTTAGAAGATAATGCTAGTGCATCTTCTGGTCTCATTCCACCGTTTGTATGAACATTGATAGTTAATTTATCGTAACTATCATCTTGACCTACACGAGCACCTTCAACCTCATAATTTACACGCTCGATTGGTGAATATAAAGCATCAATTGGAATGTATCCTATTTTGTTATTTTCAATATTAACCTTATTCTCACTCGAAGGAACATATCCACGACCATTAGTTACCAGCATTTCCATATCTAATTTACCACCTTTTGATATAGTTGCAATAACTTGATCTTTATTAATAATCTCGATATCAGCATCTAGATCAATATCACCAGCTGTTACCACTTGTTCTTTAGAAACTGATAATCTAATAATTTTAGATTCTTTTGAATGGTTTTTTATTACAATATTTTTTAAATTTAAAATAATAGTTGTAACATCTTCGACAATTCCTTCAAGAGTTTGAAATTCATGCATTACACCATCAATTTTTACTGCTGTAATGGCACTTCCGGGCAAACTAGATAACATAACCCTTCTAAGAGCATTACCAATAGTTGTACCAAAACCTCTTTCTAAAGGTTCTAATTCAAATTTTCCATAATTATTTTTTTCTACATATTCAGTAATTTTATATGTTGGTTTTTCAAAGTTTAACACTCTAACACACTCCTTTTCTTTTTATTAACCACGTGGTCTTTTTGGTGGTCGACATCCATTATGTGGTATTGGTGTTACATCTGTTATAGAAGTAATTTCTAAACCAGCCGTTTGTAATGAACGAATCGCTGTTTCACGACCTGATCCTAATCCCTTTACAAATACTTCAACTTTTTTCATACCAATTTCAGCCGCTGCTTTTCCAGCAGCCTCAGCTGACATTCCAGCTGCGAATGGTGTTGATTTTTTACTTCCTTTAAAACCCAAGGTTCCAGCTGATGCCCAACTAATTGCATTTCCTTCTTTATCACTAATGGTAACAATAGTGTTATTGAAAGTTGAATGAATGAATGCTTTTCCTTCAGGTACATTCTTTTTTACTTTTCTTTTTCTTGGTTTATAAGCCATTAGTTACCCTCCTTTTACTTAAAAATTATTTTTTCTTATTAGCAACTACTTTGCCTTTTCCTTTACGAGTTCTAGCATTACGATTAGTTCGTTGTCCTCTTACTGGTAACCCACGACGATGGCGTGTTCCTTCATAAGAATTAATTTCCATTTTTGTTTTAATATTCATGCTTGTTTCACGACGTAAATCTCCCTCGATTATATATTTGTCTATTTCATCACGGATAAGAGTTAATTCGTCATTACTTAACTCACTTACTTTTTTGTTACAATCAACTTTTACATTATTTAAAATTTGTTTTGATAAATTTTTCCCAATACCATAAATATAAGTTAAAGAAATTTCAACTCTCTTATTATCTGGTATATCTACACCTTTAATTCGTGCCATAAAACACCTCCTATTATCCTTGTCTTTGTTTATGTTTAGGGTTTGAGCAAATTACGTATACCTTCCCCTTACGTCTTATTACTTTACATTTATCACATATTTTTTTTACTGATGGTTTTATTTTCATATAAATACCTCCTAATTTTTTCTATAGGTTATTCGCCCACGTGTTAAATCATATGGAGAAAGTTCTATAGTTACCTTGTCACCTGCTGAAATGCGAATGTGATTCATTCGGATTTTACCAGAAACGTGGGCGATTACTATATGTTTGTTTTCAAGTTCAACTCGAAACACTCCCCCAGGTAATAATTCCAACACTTTTCCTTCTACCTCAATTGTATCTTCTTTAGCCATCGTATCACCTCTTTGTTAAAATTTTAATTCCACTTTTTGTTACTAAAACTGTATGCTCAAAATGGGCTGATGGTGAATTATCAGCAGTAACAACTGTCCATTCATCATCTTTAATATATACTTCACGTGTACCTAAATTAATCATTGGTTCAACGGCAATAACCATTCCTTCTTTTAAAAGTGGTCCGGTTTTTGGGTTACCATAATTAGGAACATCAGGAGCTTCATGAAGTTTGTTTCCTATTCCATGACCAACAAGTTCTCTAACAACTCCTAAATTAAAATTTTCAATATATTTTGATATTGCATTACCAATATCACCGACACGTGCACCTGCTTTAATTACTTTTAAACCTTCATATAAAGATTGTTCAGTATGTTCTAATAAAAATTGTTTCTCCGGACTTATTTTTCCAACTGGATAAGTCCATGCTGAGTCACCATGATATCCTTTATAACAAGCCCCTATGTCAATAGAAACTATATCACCATTTTTTAATTTTCGATTACTAGGTATTCCATGAACAACTTCCTCATTAATTGAAGCGCAAATTGATGCAGGAAATCCACCGTAACCTTTAAATGATGGAACTGCTCCAGATTGGATAATAAAATTACAAGCTAGTTCATCTAACTCTTTAGTAGTAATACCTGGTTTAATGTGTTTTTCTAAATGTTTATGTGTATCACTAACAATTTTCCCAGCAATTTCCATTAATTTAATTTCAGACGATGATTTAATATTAATCATTGATAACACCATCATCTATTACTTTTGTTATTTGTTTAAAGGTATATTCCTTACTAATACCACTATTAATTTCATAAATATTGTTTTTGCGTCTATAGTACTCTAACAATGGTTCTGTTAAAGATAAATAGTTTTGGTAACGTTTTTCAAAAGTTTCAAAACTATCGTCGTTTCTTTTAACAAGCGAACCATCGCACTTATCGCAAATGCCAGAAACTTTTGGTTTTGTACTTTCATACATATTATTATAAACAGTTTGACAATTACTACAAGTTAGACGTCCAATAGTTCTCTTATAAGCGGTCTCTTTATCAATTTTCAAATAAAATATATAGTTTATTTGTTTGTTTTTCTTTTCTAACATTTCATCATATAATTTTGCTTGATTTAATGTTCGAGGAAAACCATCAAGAATATAACCTTTTTCACAATCTTTCTCATTTAATCTTTTATTCAATAATTCTATAATTATTGAATCACTAATTAAATTACCTGAAATCATCTCTTCTTTAATTTTAATTCCTATTTCACTCATCAGTTCTGCTTCATTTCGTAAAATAGCTCCTGTTGAAATATGAGGAATGTTATATTTTTCTGAAATCATTTGTGATTGTGTTCCCTTACCAGCAGCTGGTGGGGAAACAAATACAATACTTATCATTTTCTACGCCCTCTTCTACGCGTATATGTGCGACTTGTTATTTGACTATCAAGTCCTTTATACGTTTCAAGAGCAACTCCAACAACAATTAATAGTCCTGTACCACCTATTGATATGTTTGATGGTAACTTTGAAATTATGCTAAACACAATTGGTAATCCAGCAATTATAGCTAGTGCTAAAGCACCAACTAATGTTAACTTATATAATATTCCATTAATATATTTAACAGTTTCTTCGCCTGGTCTTATTCCAGGAATATAACCACCATTATTTTGTAGATTTTCAGCCATTTCTTTTGGTTTTAATTGTAAAAATGTATAAAAATATGAAAATGCCACAATCAATAAAATATATAAAGCAAATCCTGTCGGACTGTTCATTGCTATATATTTTTCGATAAATTCTCCATATGCTGGATTTTTAATCATATTAGCAAAAAAGGCTGGAATTGATAATAATGATGATGAAAATATAACTGGTATAACACCTGCTGAATTCAATTTAAAAGGAATATAACTTTGTTTTCCTAAAACACTAGTTGACTTATTTGCATATTGAATGGGTATTCTTCTTTCAGCTGATTGCTCATAAATAACACCAATTACGATTAATAAATATATAATTACAAATAATACAAATAATAACATTCCTAATACTGTACCATCACCAGTAAAGTTTTTCCAAGCATCAACAAACATTGTTGGAAGACTTGCAATAATACCAGTCATGATAATTAGAGAAATACCATTTCCTATTCCTTTAGCAGTAATTTGATCGCCCATCCAAAGTAGGAAGGCTGTTCCTGCTGTCAAAACAGTTGCAAATTGCATATACTCCATCACAGTTCCTGTTCTAATAAATGCAAATGACATAATGTATCCTTGAATGAAGGCTAAAATAATACCTAACACTCTTGTAATTTGATTCAATTTAACACGACCTGTATGCCCTTCTTTAGCTAAATCTGCTAGATATGGAATAATGTCCATTTGGGCTAATTGAATAATTATTGATGCGGTGATATAAGGCATAACTCCTAACCCAAATATTGAAAATTGAGCTAAGGCGCCACCACCCATAACATTAATTAATTCTAAAAAACCTAAACTATTAGCTCCTAGTTGTGCTTTATCAACACCTGGAACAATAATTGTTGTACCTAATTTAAATACAAATAAGGCAAAAAAGGTAAATATAATTCTCTTTTGAATATCCTTATTTTTGGGATTAAATATTTGCTTAAATTTGGCAAACACTTTAGATCACCTCTGCTTTTCCACCTAGTTTTTCTATTTTTGCTAATGCAGTATTAGAAAACTTATGAGCTCTAACATGTAATTTTTTTTCTAAAATACCGTTTCCTAACACTTTTATTCCGTCCATTTGTTGTTTAACTAAACCCATTTCTTTTAATAATTCTGGTGTAATAACTGCTCCATCTTCAAATTTATTTAAATCACTTAAATTGATTACTGCATAAACTGTTTTGAATGGTGCATTTGAAAATCCTCTTTTTGGAATTCTTTGAAATAATGGCGTTTGACCACCTTCAAATCCTGGTCTTACTCCTCCACCACTTCTAGCATTTTGCCCCTTTTCGCCTCTTCCACTTGTTTTTCCTAAACCACTTCCTGGTCCACGACCAACTCTTTTTGATGTTTTTGTTGAACCTGGATTTGGATATAAATTATGTAATTTCATATTATATAATCTCCTCCACTTTTTTTCCGCGAAGTTTAGCAACTTCTTCAACTGTTTTTTGGGCTTTTAAGGCATTTAAGGTTGCATGTGCCATATTAATTTTAGTGCTTGAACCAAGGGATTTAGATAAAATATCCTTAATGCCTGCCATTTCTAATACTGAGCGAACGGGTCCACCCGCTTTAACTCCAGTACCCTTTAATGCTGGCTTTAATAATATTTTGCTCGCGCCTTGTACACCAATAGCTTCATGAGGGATAGTACTTTCATCAACAATAGCAACTTTAATTACGTTTTTAGTTGCTGCCTGAACAGCTTTCTTAATAGCATCTGGTACTTCATTAGCCTTGCCTACACCTAAGCCAACAAGACCTTTTCGGTTACCAACTACTACAAGGGCTGAAAAACGGAAATTTCGACCACCTTTAGTAACTTTTGTAACTCGACTAATATGAATTACTTCTTCGTCGAATTGTTTTGGGCGTGGTTCCCTTTTTTTATATTCCATTCATTAACCTCCTTAGAATTTTAATCCATTTTGACGTGCTGCTTCAGCTAATTCTTTAACACGCCCATGATATAGGTATCCACCTCTATCAAATTTTACTTCAACTATTTTTGCTTCTTTTGCTCTTTTTGCAAGTAATTCTCCTACCTTAATAGCGGCGTCCGTATTACCACCATTTTTAATTTTTAATTCTTTATCAATAGAAGAAGCACTTACTAATGTTGTTCCGGTTTCATCATCAATGATTTGTGCAAAAATATTATTGTTTGATCTAAACACGTTTAGTCTTGGTACAGTAGATGTTCCTTTGACTTTGTTTTTAATTCTTTCGTGTCTTGCTTTTCGTACTTCATTACGAGATGCTTTTTTTATCATAGTAAATCTCTCCTTTACTCTAGATTACTTAGCAGCTTTCTTACCTGCTTTACGTATAACTACTTCGTCTTTATAACGAATTCCTTTACCTTTATAAGGCTCTGGTTTTCTAATCTTGCGGATGTTAGCTGAAAATTCTCCAACAAGACATTTATCAATCCCTTTTATAATTAATTGAGTGTTACTTGGAGACTCAACAGTAATTCCTTGGGGAATTTCAAGTTCAACTGGATGAGAAAAACCTGCTGACACAACCAATGTGTTGCCTTTTAAAGCAAAACGATAACCAACACCAATTGTTTCAAGTTTTTTCTCGAATCCTTCCGTTACTCCAGTAATCATGTTTTTAATGTTAGCATTAGCAGTTCCATGGAAATTTTTAAAGTTTTCGTTTTTAGCTAATACTTTTAATTCACTTCCGTTTATTTCAACTGTAATATTGCGATTAATTTCAGTAGAAAGTTCACCTTTAGGACCTTTAACATTTACAATATTACCATCTACTGTTACTGTAACATTTTCTGGGATTGTTATTATTCTATTTCCAATACGACTCATAATAATCCTCCTTACTTTCTACCAAACATAAGCTAACACTTCACCACCAAGTGATTTTTCTCTAGCTTGTTTATCAGTAACAACACCACTAGATGTTGAAATGATAGCAATTCCTAGACCGTTTAAAACTTTTGGTACGTCTGTTGCTTTTGCATAAACTCGTAATCCTGGTTTTGAAATTCTTTTTAATCCGGTAATTACTCGCTCTTTATTTTGTCCATATTTTAAATTTAAGACAATTATATCTTGAACATTATTTTCTTTGATTTGATAATCACTTACAAATCCTTCTTCTTTTAATATTCGCGCTATTTCTATTTTAATTTTTGAAGCGGGTACTTCAACTTCTTTATATCGCATTTGATTTGCATTACGAATCCTTGTAAGCATATCTGCAATTGGATCATTAACTACCATAAATATCCTCCCTTCAATTTACCAGCTTGATTTTTTAATGCCTGGTATTTGTCCTTTATATGCTAGTTCTCTAAAACAAATACGGCAAACTCCATATTTTTGTAAAACTGCATGCGGGCGTCCACATTTTTGACAACGTGTATAAGCACGCACTTTAAATTTTGGTTTTCTACTAGCTTGTATAATTTTGCTTTTTTTAGCCATAATACCCTCCTTTTTAGAGTTACTTCTTAAACGGCATACCAAAGCCTTTTAAGAGATCGTACGCTTCATCGTCAGTTTTTGCTGTTGTAACAAAAACAATATCCATACCGCGTACTTTAACAACATTATCATATTCTATTTCCGAAAAAATTAATTGTTCTGTCAATCCTAATGTATAATTTCCGCGCCCATCAAAAGCTTTTTCTGAAACTCCTCTAAAATCTCTAACACGAGGTAACGCAATGCTTATTAATTTATCTAAAAAATTATACATATTGTCTCCTCTTAGAGTTACTTTACAACCAATTCCTTGACCTTCTCTAAGTTTAAATCCAGCAATTGCTTTTTTAGCTCTAGTAACTACCGGTTTTTGTCCAGTAATAGCTTCTAAATCATTCATAGCAGCTTCAATTAGCTTTGAATTATGAACGGCATCACCTGCACCAACATTAATAACAACTTTATCAATTTTTGGCACTTCCATAACAGATTTATAATTATACTTTTCCTTTAAACTAGGTATGATTTCTTTATTATATTTTTCTTTTAGGCGGTTCATTGTATACCCTCCTTCCAATTAATCAAGACTCTCATTTGATTTTTTACTTATTCTTATTTTTTTATTGTTTTTATCTATTGTGTGCCCTATTCTGGTTCTTTTTTTAGTCTTAGGGTCCAGAATCATAACATTAGAAGCATGAATTGGAGCTTCCATTTCAATAATACTACCTGGGTTTTGTCCATCTGACTTTTGATGTCTTTTAATCATATTAACGTTTTCAACAACTACTTTGTTTTCATCGCGTAGTATTTTTGTTATTCTTCCTTCTTTTCCTCGATCTTTACCAGCAATAACAACAACTTTATCTCCATTTTTAAAGTTCATGTTCTACCTCCTATAACACTTCTTTAGCAAGTGATATAATTTTCATATAATTTTTTTCACGTAATTCACGTGCAACAGGTCCGAAAATACGAGTTCCAACAGGACTTTTATCATCTTTAATAATAACGCAAGCATTATCATCAAACTTAATATAAGATCCATCTTCTCTCCTTAGACCAGATTTGCTTCTAACAATTACAGCCTTAACAATTTTTCCTTTTTGTACTGTACCATTAGGAGTTGCTTTCTTTACAGTCCCAACAACTATATCACCAATATTTCCCGCTTTAACAACACCGCCACCTAGTACACGAATAACTAAAAGTTCACGAGCACCAGAGTTATCGGTAACTTTTAAACGGCTTTCTTGTTGAATCATATATTAATCCTCCTTATCCGTTTGCAATTATATAATAACTGCTTTTTCTATTATTTCTACTAAACGATAATGTTTTGTTTTCGATATTGGTCTTGTTTCAACTATACGAACCTTATCTCCTACTTTTGCTTCGTTTTTTTCATCATGAACAGCATACTTTTTAGAGCGTCTAACACGTTTACCGTATAATTTATCTATTTTATAGTTTTCAACTAAAACTGTTATTGATTTGTCTCTTTTATCGCTTACTACTTTTCCTATTAATTCATGAGTTCTTTTATCTTTCATAATGCCCTCCTTAATTTTCCTTTAATTCACGTTCGCGTAGTATTGTCTTCATACGTGCTACTAGTTTTCTCAATTCTCTAATTCTAGAAGGCCTCTCAAGATTTCCAGTAGCTTGGCTAAAACGTAAATTAAATAATTCTTCTTTATATTCTTCGATTTTTTTTGTGATTTCTTCGCTAGAAAGATTTCTTATTTCATCTATTTTCATCAGCTTCACCACTTTCTTTTTTTACAAACTTACATTTGATTGGTAATTTATGCATCGCTAAACGAAGTGCTTCACGCGCTACCTCTTCGCTGACACCATCTATCTCAAACATAATTTTTCCTTTTTTAACAACTGCTACCCATTTTTCAGGTTGACCTTTTCCTTTACCCATACGAGTTTCTAAAGGAATGCTTGTTAATGATAAGTGTGGGAAAATATTAATCCATACTTTTCCGCCCCTTTTCATAAAACGAGTCATCGCAATACGAGCAGCCTCAATTTGTTGTTGAGTAATCCAAGCACCTTCCATCGCTTTTAATCCGTACGAACCGAAATGAAGTTCTAAATTACCTTTTGATTTACCTTCATAACTAATACGGTGTGGCTTACGATACTTTGTCTTTTTTGGTATTACTGCCATCTGTATTACCTCCCTTATTTTTCTTTTCAGGAAGGATTTCTCCTTTATAAATCCATACTTTAACTCCGATTTTACCAAATGTTGTATCTGCTTCTTTGTGAGCATAATCAACGTTAGCTCTTAAAGTATGAAGTGGAATCATGCCCTCAGTGTAACCTTCAGTTCTTGCCATATCGGCACCACCAAGACGTCCTGATACTGCAGTTTTAATTCCTTTTGCTCCCGCTTTCATCGTATTTCTAATTGCTCTTTTTTGCGCAACTCTAAATGAAACACGATTCTCAATTTGCTTTGCAATATCTTCTGCAACAAGCGCTGCATCAAGATTAGGATTTTTCACTTCCATTATTGAAATTTGAACGTTTTCATTAATTAATTTTGATAATTTTTTTCTTGTTTTTTCAATTTCTTCTCCACCGCGTCCAATTACAACACCTGGTTTAGCTGTGTTAATAATTACTTCGGTCTTTTTTGGTGTTCTTTCAATTAAAACACTCGAAACTGCTGCGTCTTTTAAATTTTTTTCTAAATACTCACGGATTTTAATATCCTTTGCTAAAAATTTAGAAAAATCTTTATTTCCGGCATACCATTTAGATTGCCAAGTTTTATTAATACCTATTCTAAGTCCAATCGGACTAACTTTTTGACCCATCAGTTACCTCCTTTGCTTATTTTTCATCACTTACAACTATTGTAATGTGGCTTGTTCTTCTTTTTATTGGATTAACATATCCACGAGAACCAAATTTGATTCTTTTTAAAGTTTGACCTTCATCAACAAATGCTTCTTTAACATGTAAAGTTTCTTTGTTTAATTCAAGGTTATTTTCAGCATTAGCTACAGCTGAAACTAATACTTTATGAATTAGTCTTGCAGCTTCCTTATTTAAATTTTTCAAAATAACATCTGCTTCTGTTACGCTTTTTCCACGTACTAAATCTATAACTAAACGAGCTTTACGAGGTGCTATTCTAACGTTTTTCGCAACCGCTTTTGCTTCCATTTTAGTCCTCCTCCCTGGCCTTTAATTATTTTCTTTGCTTGTCATCACCGTGACCACCAAATTTACGAGTTGGTGCGAACTCTCCTAATTTGTGTCCGACCATATCTTCTGTTACATAAACAGGAATAAATTCCCTACCGTTATGAACAGCAAATGTATGCCCAATAAATTCGGGATAAATCGTCGAACGGCGAGACCATGTTTTAATGACTTCTTTTTTTCCAGAACCACTAATTTTTTTTACTTTATCCATTAAATGACTATCTATAAATGGTCCTTTTTTTAAACTTCTTGCCATTTAAACCATCCTTTCAATTATTTTTTACGACGACGAACAATTAATTTGTTTGATGATTTTTTCGTGTCGCGTGTTTTTAAACCTAATGTTGGTTTACCCCATGGTGTAACAGGTGCTTTTCTACCTATTGGTGAACGACCTTCTCCACCACCGTGTGGGTGATCATTAGGATTCATTGCAGAACCACGAACGGTTGGTCTAATACCTAAATGTCTTTTACGACCAGCCTTACCTAAGTTAACTAACTCGTGATCCTTATTTCCAACTTCGCCGATAGTTGCACGACAAGTTCCTAACACCTTTCGAACTTCTCCACTTCTTAAACGAAGTAAAGTATGTTTGCCTTCATGTCCTAATATTTGAACCGATGAACCAGCTGAACGAGCCATTTGAGCACCTTTACCTGGTTTTAGTTCAACATTATGAACCATTGTTCCTTCCGGAATGTTTTTTAGCGGTAAGCAGTTGCCGATTTTAATATCCGCTTCCTCACCACTTTCAATTTTGTCTCCTACTTTTAGATTAGCAGGAGCAATAATGTATCTCTTTTCTCCATCTTCATAATTTATTAAAGCTATGTTTGCCGTTCTATTCGGATCGTATTCAATTGAAGCAACAGTTCCAAAAATACCATCTTTATCTCTTCTAAAATCAATTATTCGATATTTTCTCTTAGCTCCACCACCACGGTGTCTTACTGTTATTTTACCTTGATTATTACGACCACCTGATTTTTTTAATGTTACAACCAATGATTTTTCAGGAGTTGTTTTTGTAATTTCTTCATTCGTTACTGTTGTCATTCCTCTAGTACCACCAGTTACGGGTTTATATGATTTTATTGCCATATTAATCCTCCTTCAAATTATAGAAGTTCTATTGAACTTCCTTCACTTAGTTTAACCATTGCTTTTTTTACTTTGTTAGTCTTACCATAGTAACGACCAACTCTTTTTCTCTTTGGTTTCATATTGATAATATTCACACTATCAACCTTAACATTAAAAATCTTTTCAACAGCTTGTTTAATTTGTACTTTATTAGCTCTGATATCAACACTGAAAGTATAAGTGTTATTATCACGAACTAAATCACTACTTTTTTCAGTAACAATCGGTGCTTTAATAATATCTCTATAATTACTCATCATTAGATAAGCACCTCCTCTATAGTTTTTACTGCATCAACAGTAATTACCATTTTATCCGCACTGATGATATCTAATGTGTTAATTTCATCAGCTTGTAATAACATAATGTTTTTTAAATTTCTTGTTGCTAAAATTAAATTGTCAGTCAATTCTTCTACAACAATTAACGTGTTTTGATCAACAATGTTTAGTCTTGCTAAAGTTTTGATCATGTCTTTTGTTTTATAACTTTCAACATTGAAGTTATCAATAACGATTAATTCACTATTAATTGCTTTATAGGCTAAAGCAGATTTTAGTGCTAAACGTCTTTCCTTACGATTCATTTTTTTACCATGATCTCTTGGTGTAGGTCCGAAAACTACTCCCCCACCTACCCAAATTGGTGATCTAGTACTTCCGTGACGAGCACGACCTGTACCTTTTTGACGCCATGGTTTACGTCCTCCACCTCTTACTTCGCTACGTGTTTTTGTTGAATGAGTACCTTGTCTTTGTGAATTTCTAGTTAATGTAATTGCATCATATAGCACAGCATCATTGGGTTCAATCGCCCAAATTTGTTCATTTAAAGTAATATCTTTAATTTTTTCACCACTAGTATTTAATACAGATATTTTACCCATATTTATAACCTCCTATTATTTTTCTGACACTTCTGTAGTTTCTTCTACGGAAGCATTTTCATTTGTAGGTTCTTCTACCACTGGTGTTTCTTCTGATATTACCTCAGGTTCTTTAACATCGTAGAAATTAAGTTCTTCCACTTCATTAATTTTTCCTGGTTTTTTAACTGCTGTTTTAATAATTACTAATGATTTTTTAGGTCCAGGTACATTCCCTTTTACTAAAAGTACATTATTTTCTAGATCAACCATAACTATTTCAAGATTTTGAATTGTTACAGTTTCAAATCCCATATGACCTGGTAATTTCTTCCCTTTAAAAACACGCATTGGTCTCATAGAACCCATTGACCCTGGTCTCCTATGAAAACGAGAACCGTGACTCATTGGACCACGAGCTTGATTGTGGCGTTTAATAACACCTTGGAACCCTTTTCCTTTACTAGTTCCTGTTACATCAACAACTTCACCTTCTGTAAAAATATCCACTTTTACCTCTTGACCTAATGTATAGTTGTTTACATCAACACCTCTAATTTCTCTAAAGAAGCGCTTAGGTGTTGTGTTAGCTTTATTGGTATGACCAATTGAAGCTTTTGTCGCTAATTTTTCTCTTTTTGTACTAAACCCTAATTGAATTGCATTATAACCATCTGTTTCTATCGTTTTTATCTGTGTTACTATATTCGGTTCAACTTCAACTACAGTTACTGGAATCAATTTACCAGATTTAGTAAAAACTTGAGTCATTCCAATTTTACGACCTAAGATTCCTTTCATAATTTCTTCCTCCTACATTTTTTATAATTTGATTTTTATATCAACACCGCTAGGAATATCCAAATGAGTTAATGCCTCAATTGTTTCCTTGCTTGGATTATTGATATCAATTAATCTTTTGTGTGTTCTTTTTTCAAATTGTTCTTGCGAATCTTTGTATTTATGAACAGCTCTTAAAATTGTAATTTTTTCAATTTCAGTCGGTAGTGGCACAGGTCCACTGATTTCCCCACCTGTTCTTTTTACCGTTTGAATAATTTTTGCACACGCAGTATCTAAACTTTTGTGTTCAAACGCTTTCAATTTGATACGAACTTTTGTTTTTGACATCTTTCTTCCTCCCTTCGCCTACATCTGGTGTAGACTAGCTCCGCGCAAATAACTCAATAGCCATTATTTCTTTTAACAACTCAACCTGGCGTATCGACAACCTCGCACATCAATGCTTTCACACACAAATCAATTATACACATATATTTTATGCATTGCAAGTGTTTTTGATTACTTTTTTAATTTTTTTAATAAATTAATTACATAAAAAAAATATTATATAATTGTCGCAATGTTATATTGAAATTCAACCTTATTTTAAAAATAGTAAATAGATAGTAACAAATCGGAATAGCCAATAAAAACGAGTGATTTGCTCATTTTTTGTATTTATAATTAAAATTTATTAGTTGTTTTTAATATGTTTTTCAAATCAGTAATTGCATTATCAATGTTTCTCATTCCATTACCTACAGGATAAAAAGTTGGGTAAACATCGTACTCTATATTATCTATTTTTTT
>DUPI01000027.1 GCA_012838395.1 Mollicutes bacterium | reverse complement strand
TTACTCATCCTTTTCTTCAACATCTTCATTTTCTTCTGCTTTTTCATCAGAGTTATCAATAGCGATTGAACCAACCTTTTGATCATCTTTTAAATTTATTAATCTTACACCCTGAGCAACGCGACCAGTAGTTGAAACTTGTTCTAAAGATAATTTAATGATTATACCAAAATCTGTTATTATCATTAAATCTTCATTTCCATCAACTAATTTAAAGGAAACTATATTGCCGTTTTTTTCTGTAATGTTAAGTGCTTTAACACCTTTAGTCCCTCGATGTGTAGTTCTGTATTCATTTATGTCAGTCTTTTTTCCATAACCATTTTCTGTAACTATTAATACCATTTGGTCTTCAGTGGCTATTTCGCAGCCAACACACTTACCGTTTTCACCGATATTAATTCCTCTAACTCCACTGGCTGTTCTTCCCATTATTCTTACTTCATTTTCATTAAATCTAATCATTCTTCCATCTGCTGACGCAATCATAATCTCATTATCACCAGTAGTTTTTTTAACAGCGATTAATTCATCATCGTCCTTAAGTGTAATAGCTATTTTCCCAGTTACTCTAATATTTTCAAATTCTGATATTTTAGTTCTTTTTACTAAACCTTTTTGTGTACAAAATACAATATTACTATCAATGTCCTCTTCGTTCACTTTTAATAAGACATTTACTTTTTCGTCTGGTTCTAAAGGTAATAAATTAATTATTGGTAATCCTTTAGATTGTCTGCTAAAGATTGGTATTGTGTATCCTTTGATTCTATATACTTTTCCCTTGTTAGTAAAGAACATTACATGATCATGAGTTTTCATAAGTAATAAATGTTCGACAATATCTTCTTCATTAATAGTCATCCCTTTTATACCTACTCCACCACGATTTTGAGTTCGATAGGTTTCATTATTAATTCTTTTAATGTAACCCTTATTTGTCAAAGTAATTACGATATCTTCAACAGGTATTAATGATTCATCTTCTATATGCTCAATAGAAGTTACATCAATATTAGTTCTTCTTTCATCACCATATTTGGTTTTGATTTCTAATAATTCTTCTTTTATTATATTAAGAATTTTTTCTTCACTCGCGAGTATTTCTTTTAAACTTTCAATTAATACTTTTAATTCCTTCAACTCAGATTCTATTTTATCTCTTTCTAATCCTGTTAATCTTCTTAATTTCATTTCAAGTATAGCTTCTGATTGTTCTTTAGTTAAATTATATTTATTTATTAACTGTTCGATTGCATCATTATCATTTTTGGCTGACTTTATAATTTGAATAACATCATCTATATTATCTAATGCAATTACTAAGCCATCTAATATGTGCGCTCTTTTGGAAGCTTTATCTAAATCGAACTTTGTTCTTCTTATTATGACTGTTCTTTGATGTTCTATATATTTTTCGATTATAGTTTTTAAACCTAAAAGTTTCGGTTCACCATCTACTAAAGCTAAAAGATTTATACCATATGAAATTTGTAAATTAGTATATTTATATAAATTATTTAAAATAACATTAGCATTTGCATCCTTTCTAAGATCTATAACTATACGTATTCCTTTTAAATCAGTTTCATCTCGTAAGTCAGTTATTCCTTCAATAATTTTTTCTCGTGCTAATTCCGCTATTTTTGCAATTAAAGATGATTTATTCACTTGATATGGTATCTCAGTTACTATAATACTTTGTTTTCCATTTTTTTGTTCTACAATTTCACAAGTTGCGCGTATTGTAATTATTCCTTTTCCAGTTTCATAAGCCTTTTTAATTCCACTATTACCTAAAATATTAGCACCTGTCGGAAAATCCGGACCCTTTATATGTTCCATTAATTCCAATACTGTAATATCGTTATTCTCTATATAAGCTACACAGCCATCAATAACTTCACAAAGATTATGAGGTGGAATATTAGTTGCCATTCCAACTGCAATCCCCATTGTTCCATTGACTAA
Organism: Mollicutes bacterium; assembly: GCA_012838395.1. Classification (GTDB taxonomy): domain Bacteria; phylum Bacillota_I; class Bacilli_A; order RF39; family UBA660; genus DUPI01. The sequence continues at coordinate 26,991 of DUPI01000027.1, read as the reverse complement.
TATATTAGGAAAACGGCTTGGTAGCACTGAAGGTTCTTTTCTTTCACCATCATAGTTTCTACCAAAATCTACAGTTTCCTTATTGATATCACGCAACATTTCCATTGAAATTTTTGCTAATTTAGATTCAGTATAACGTTGTGCAGCTGCAGAATAACCATCTATCGATCCAAAGTTTCCGTGACCATCGACTAATGGATAACGATAGTTAAAAGGTTGAGCCATTCTAACCATTGTATCATATACAGCTGTATCTCCATGTGGATGGTAATGAGCAAGTACATTCCCAACCGTGTTAGCACTTTTAACATATTTTTTATCAGGTAAAAACCCCTCTTCATACATTGTGTATAAAATACGTCTATGGACAGGTTTTAAACCATCTCTAACATCTGGTAACGCTCTTGCAACGATAACACTCATTGAATAATCGAGAAAGGAACCTTCCATCTCATCTGATATATTTATATCTTTTAATTTTTCATCCATTTTATCTCCCCCTTATATATCCAGATTTTTAACATAAGTAGCATTTTCTTCAATAAATTGACGTCTTGGTTCTACTTCTTCACCCATTAGTGTTTGAAATACACTATCTGCTCTAATTGCGTCCTCAATATTTACTCTTAATAGATGTCTATTAGTAGGCTCCATAGTTGTTTCTGCTAATTCAGAAGCATTCATTTCCCCTAAACCTTTGTTTCTCGTTATTTCATAACGGGTAGTTTCATTCAAGGTTGCTAAATATATATCTCTTTCTTTATCATTTAAAACATACTTTATATTTTTTCCATGTTTAATCACGTAAAGGGGTGGTTGTGCTATATAGATATAGCCTCCTTCGATTAATGGTTTAAAAAAACGATAGAAAAAGGTTAATAAAAGGGTTCTGATATGAGCACCATCAACGTCCGCATCGGTCATTATGATAACTTTATGATATCTTAACTTAGTAATATCAAATTCTTCACCAATACCTGTACCTAATGCTGTTATTAAACTTCTTATTTCTTCATTCGCTAAAATACGATCTAATCTAGCCTTTTCCACATTCAATATTTTTCCTCTTAAAGGTAATATAGCTTGAGTTCTGGAATCTCGTCCTCCTATAGCTGAACCACCTGCCGAATCCCCTTCCACAATAAACATTTCAGAAATGCTAGCATCTTTTGAAGAACAATCAGCAAGTTTACCAGGCAAACTTGATACTTCAAGTGCTGTTTTTCTTCTTGTTAATTCTCTTGCTTTTTTAGCAGCGATTCTAGCGCGAGCAGCAGTCATACATTTTTCAATTATTATTTTAGCTTCATTAGGATTTTCTAATAAAAATCTTTCAAATCCTTCACTGAAAATGTTATCAGCTATTTTTCTGACTTCACTATTTCCAAATTTTGTCTTGGTTTGTCCTTCAAATTGAGGGTTAGGATGTTTACAAGAAATAATCATAGTTAATCCTTCTTTAACATCTTCGCCACTAAGACTATCATCATTTGATTTTAAGATATTTGTTTTTTTAGCATAATTGTTTATTACTCTTGTTAAGGCTCTTCTTACACCCTCTTCATGAGTTCCACCTTCATAAGTATTTATATTATTGGTAAAGGAATATAAATTAGAATTATATCCTGAGTTATATTGAAAAGCTATTTCAATTGAAATATCTTTTTCTTGACCATTTATATAAACAATTTTTTCGTGAATGGCATTTTTATTCTTATTAATCATTTGAACGTATTCACATATACCACCTTCGTAGTAAAATGTTTCTTTTTTATCTTCTATTCTATCGTCCATTATGATTATTCTTAAACCTTTGTTTAAAAATGCTAATTCGCGTACGCGAGTTTTTAGTATTTCATAATCAAAACTTGTTGTTTCAGTAAATATTTCTGGATCAGGTTTAAAAGTAACTGTTGTTCCTGTTCGTTCAATAGAACATTCATCAACAACTTTTAAATTTTCAACTGGTTTTCCACCTTTTTCAAAACGCATATAGTGTACTTTTCCACTTTGATAAACAGTTACTTCTAACCAACTACTTAAAGCGTTAACAACACTTGCTCCAACTCCGTGCAAACCGCCTGAAACTTTATAACCCCCTCCTCCAAATTTTCCACCAGCATGAAGGACTGTATAAACTGTTTCAACAGTTGATTTTTTTGTTTTTTCGTGAATTCCTGTTGGGATTCCTCTTCCGTCATCTTTAACGGTTATTGAATTATCTGGATTTATGATTATTTCAATGTCATCACAATATCCAGCTAATGCTTCATCTATTGCATTATCAACTATTTCCCATACTAAATGATGCAACCCTCTCGAACTGGTTGCTCCAATATACATTCCTGGTCTTTTTCTTACTGCTTCTAAGCCTTCCAATACTTGAATATCGGAAGAATCATAATGTTGTTCTTTTTCCATTTGTTACACCTCTTCTTTGCAAACGATGTTGCTATTTTCTATTTTAATTATTTTTGCTTGGGTTAAGATATCTTGATTAATACTTTTCAAATCTGTGGTTGTAATAAAAGTTTGAATATCATTAACAATATATCTCAATAAATTGTTTTTTTTATAATCATCTAATTCACTAAACACATCATCTAATAATAAAATAGGATATGTGTTTTTATAACTTTTAAAAATAGGTATTTCTGATAATTTTAAAGATAAAACAGCACTTCTTTGCTGACCTTGGGATCCATAGTTTTTTAGATTGTTATTTCCTATCATAAAATCAAAATCATCTCTATGAGGGCCGATCGAAGTTATTCCTGTTTTAATTTCCATTTCATAATTTCGATTTAGTTGTTCTTTAAACTTTTCAAAAATTTCTTGCCTTTTATATACTTCAATATTAACTGATGGATTATAAATTATTTTAAAGTTTTTTATATTCATAATATTATAGTAAATATCCCTTATATTTTGATTAACATTCTTAATATAATTTTCCCTATATAGATATAACTTGGTCCCTTTTTCAATTAGTGTATCAGTTACAATATCAAAATAATCCTGATTTAGTTTTTTAGTTCTGTTATAATTTTTTAATATTTCATTTCTTTGCTTTAATATTTTATTATAATCATTTAAAACTTTTAAATAATTAGGATGAATTTGGGATAATTGAATATTTAAATATCTCCGTCTTTCCATCGGTGAACCTTTTATTAACTCTAAATCTTCTGGATAAAATATAATTATGTTCATTTTAGTTAAATAGTCAGCAACTTTTGTAATTGAGTTTCCATCAATTTTTAATTGCTTTTTTTTTGGTTCAATAGTTATTTCTAATTTCGAATTCATTAAACCATTATTAACTACTCCAGATATACGGGCATACTGTGATTCATTTTTTATTAAATGGTTATCGATTAATGATTTATGAGATTTTGTTAAACCTAAAACATATATACTTTCTAATAAATTAGTTTTCCCTTCCCCATTATTGCCATAAATAATATTTACATTAGGACTAAATGATGTTGTTAAATTTTTATAATTTCTAAAATTAGTAATTGTAAGATCTTTTAATACCATTTTTCCCTCTTTTCTTATTTTAGGCGTTTTTTTCAACTTTTAACCAATGTTAACCCCCTATACCTACAGATACATTATACCATAATTTTAGACCTTATAAAACAAAAAAAGCGTTGTTAAACGCTTTTTAAATAGATTTTCTTTGTCTTAAGATTGATTCTAATCTAGATGCTCTTAAAATTTGATTTTCAAATGAGGAATATGATATAGGATGCACAAAAGAAGTTCCATTTTTGAAATGAATTATTGTTTGATCTTTTTTCTTTTCATAATGAGAAATCTTATTTAAAGAGATCCATGAACATTCAGTAGAACGAGCAGAACCTGTAGGAAAAAAAATAATTTCACGTGTTTCTTCAATTATTATTGGACATTTATAAATTGTACCTCCTAAGAAGTTTTTACTTCCCTCAAATCTACCTAAATAAGAACTTCCAAAATAACGACAACTATCATCAATAATTTTTGGAGTTGTTCTATTAATTATAAAACTATCATCCTCTTCAATTACTTTACTTTTATCACCATCTAGAGCAAGAATTGCAATGGTTGATGTGTTTATTTCGTACTTTTCCATAATTTCACCTCCTTACTAATATAATTCGACAAAAAATGCGAATTCCCTTCTATAATACTGTATTTTATATTTATTTTTATTTTTTTGTCTAAAATAATCAAATATATGTCTTAAATAAAATAAAAATAAAAAAACAACCTAATTTAGGTTGTTTCAGACATTAAGTTAGTATGTTCGGATTGGTAAAATTAATTGGAGTAATGAATCATCCTCTATATTTTTAATAATAAATGGTTTTAATTCACCATTAAATAATAATTCTATATATTCTTCTTCAACAGATCTTAATGCTTCTAACATATATTTAGCGGAAAATGAAATAGTTATATTATTATCATTATTTTTTTCTACAATTAATCGCTCTTCAACTTTTCCAATTTCAGGGATATTTGAGGATACTATTACTTCATTATTTTGAGACTCTAGTTTAATTGTATGTTTTTCATATTCATTAGTTAACAAAGAGGCTCTATCGATAGAATTATAAATATCTGTCTTTTTAACTTTAAATTTCAAATTAAATTCATTAGGCACTAAAGCTGAAGTGTTTGGATATGTCCCATTAATCAACCGTGACATAAAAACAATATTTGAAAACTTAAATATTATATTATTATTAAAAATGTGTAATTCTGCAACATCATCTTCATCATTAACTATTTTATTTAATTCTACCATGTTTTTTCCAGGAATAATTATATTTAATTCGTTTTCAGTTTTTTGATCTAGTTCAATTTCTTTAGAGGCTAATCTATACGAATCTGTAGCCGTGCATTTTAATTTATTATTTATTATCTGGAAATTTATACCTGTTAAAACAGGCCTAGATTCTTCAAGACTTGTTGCAAATATTGTTTGATTTATTAAATTTTTTAAAACTTTCTTATTAATTAGAATAGGTTCGTTTGTTTCTTCTAAATTTAAGATAGGAAAATCATCTACTTTGTTACAATTTAAATAAAATGATGACTTTGGAGTGAAGATGTTAATTTTATCTTCTAAGACTTCCTCAATGCTAATAATTTCACTAGGTAATTTTTTTATTATTTCATATAAATATTTTCCATATACAACAATAATACCAGTTGATTTAATTGCTGTTATTTCATTTGCTGGAATAAATGATTTTATAGCTATATCATTATTTGTACTTAACAAATAAAGTCCATCGTTAGTTAATTCCATTTTAATACAATTCAGTATAGGTATTAAATTTTTATTTGATATTCCCTTAATTACATAATTTAAATGTTCAATTAGTTTTTTTTGTTCTATTTCAAAATTCATAAAATTCTCCTTTATTATTATTTTTTTGAATATATTATTATTATAGATGTGGATATTGTGGAAAAGTCCATTTTTGTAACAATTACACACGATAACAGGTATATAAAAATGTTGAAAACTATAATTGTTTGATTACTTATTAACATCTTATTTTAGATCTTTTATTACTTTATTAATTTCTTTTTCTAACTCTAGATTCTTTTTTAATTCTTTTTTAATTTTTTCAACTGAATGGATAACTGTAGTATGATCTTTCCCCCCAAATAACAATCCAATTTTCGCCAGTGGTTCATTGAAAACAGTTCTACAAATATACATAGCAATTTGTCTAGGAACTGCTATTGAAGTAACCCTCCTCTTTCCTTTTAGGTCATCAACAGATATATTATATAGGTTGGCTACTAAGATTTGAACTTGTTCAATATTATTTTTCGAACTAATACAATTCCCAAAATAGTCTTTAAGAGCTTCCGTTGCTAAATTCAGTGTTATATCTGAACCACTCATCATAGTCGCGTAGGCTACTACTCTAGTTATCGCACCTTCTAATTTTCTTATATCACCTATACAATTACTAGCAATATATTCTTTAACTTCTTGTGGAAAACTACTACTTAATCCATGACTTTCGATTTTTTTATCAATAATTGATAATCTAAGGTCAAAATTGGGTGGCATGATATCCACCATTAATCCCCAAGTGAATCGTGTTCTTAATCTATCCTCTAATTGCTTCAAATCATCCGGTGATCTATCTGATGAAATAATTATTTGTTTATTATTTGTGTGAAGTTCATTAAAAGTATTAAAAAATTCTTGTTGCGTTTTATTAGCTATTTCTAAATATTGAATATCGTCTATCATTAAGACATCAATATCACGATATTTTTTCTTAAAGTTTTCAACTTCATTAAAATTATTATCACTTTTATTTTTTCTATATAATTCAATAAAATCATTAACAAATTGCTCACTAGTTACATACAATACTCTTTTATTGCTGTTTTGAATAATATAATTTCCTATAGCATGCATTAAATGAGTTTTTCCTAAACCACTATTACTATATATAAATAAAGGATTATACATAATTCCCGGTTTTTCAGCGACAGCAATAGCAGTAGTTTTAGCAAATTTATTACTATCCCCTACTACAAAATTTTCGAAAAGGTATTTAGGATTTAAATTTGATTGAAAAATTTCGGTATTATCTACTTCAGAAAAAAACAATTTTTGATCTTTTTTTTGTTCTACTTCTTCTTCTGTTAAATACTCAAATATAAAATTAGACCCTGTTACTTCATTAAAAATAGTTTCTATTAATGTATTATAATTTTCTTTTAAATGTTTTTTATGAATAAGCATAGGAACTAATACAGTAGCTTTATTATCATTAAGTGTTATCAATTTTGTTTCTGCAAACCATGCTTCATATAACATAGGTGCTAAATTATTTTGAACTTTCTTTAAAAAAGTATCCCATATAGAAGTTATTTCCACAAAACCCTCACCTCACATTACTACTACCAACATTTTACACCAAAAATAATAAAAAACCAAGCAAAAAACGACTTTTCCACATTAAAAACGGTTTAAAACATAGTTTTCCCCACTTTTGTGGAAAACTTTTGATAATTCACAAATTTAATTTTAAAGTTTTCCACATAATTGTGGATAATAGTTAATAAGATAATAAAATAAAGGAACCATTATAAAGTAATTAACAATATTGTGTGGATAACATTTGACAAAAGAAAAAAACATATATATAATTATAACAACAAATGTGAATTAAGTTCAGGAGGTGTTATAAATGAAAAGAACTTTTCAACCGAAAAAAAGAAAACAGAGTAGAAAGCATGGTTTTTTTGCACGTATGAAAACTAATATAATAAATAGAAGACGTAAAAAAGGACGTAAAGTTTTATCTCGTTAAACACTGCTATATTGTAGTGTTTTATTCTATGGAGTGAAATATGAAAAAAAAGAATATATTAAAAAAAAATAAGGATTACAATAGGATAATAACTAATAACAAACCTTATCGTTATAAATATTTAAGTTTTTATGTTGAAAGAACACCCGAAAAAAATTATTTTTTCGGATTTTCAATTGGTAAAAAAATTGGAAAAGCAGTGCGCCGTAACAAAATAAAAAGACAATTAAAATCAATTATTTCTAAAAATAACTATCAAAATGGCTTTAATTGTATTATAATGGTTAATAGTGGAATTAATTCTAAAACATTCCAAGAAATAGAATCAGATATAAATAAAGTTATAAGAACTTTAAATATTTTAAAATAACGAAGGAGAATTATAAATGAAGAAAAAATATCTAAAAATATTCCTAATTATGTTTTTTTTATTGACAATGACCGGTTGTACTAAAAATTTTAATCATGAAGGTAAATTATATACCGAAAATGTATTATGTCAACCTCAAAAGTCAGAGACTATTGAAATTTATAAAAAGAATAATATTGATATAAGTAAATTAAAACCATGTTCAGAATTTGAAATTACTGATGGTGGTTACGAGGGTTTGTGGACAACAATTTTTGTAAAACCACTAGCCTTACTGTTACTGAAATTTGGTGATTTATTAAATAGTTATGGTTTTGCTATAATAACAGTAACAATTTTATTAAGATTAATAGTAATGCCAATCACCGCTAAAACAGCATCACAATCTGAAAATATGAAAAAAGCACAACCAGAACTAGATAGATTAAATAAAAAATATGAGAATAAGAATGATCGTGATTCATTAATGATGAAGAGTCAAGAACAATTGCTAATATATAAGAAATATAATATTAAACCTATGTCTGGGTGCTTATTTGCTTTTATTCAAATACCATTGTTCTTTGCCTTTTTCGAAGCAATAAATAGGATACCGGTGTTATTTGAAGAAAATTTTTTAAATTTATTCGAATTAAGACGTACTCCTATGGAAGCGTTTAAATTAAATCAATATTACTATGTTATTTTTATTATACTAATAATAACAACAACTTATTTTTCATTTAAAATGAATAAAACAGTTGCTATGTCTTCGGAACAAGAAAAACAAATGAAGTTAACTACTAATATAATGATAATAATGATATCTGTGTTTTCATTTAATTTAACTACTGGAATTGGTCTTTATTGGATTTTTAATAGTGGTTTTACAATTTTTCAAAATTTAGTTATGAAAGGAAGTAAAAAAAATGTTGGAAATTCATAATTTTGAAGGAAAAACAAAGGAAGAAGTATTAGAAAAAGCGCTTTCTAAATTAAATGTAGACGAAACTGAAATTTTAGCAAATTACAATGAAATTGAAGGTAGATTATTTAAAGGTAGGAAGTGTGAGTTAGCTGTTTTAAAAAACATTGATTTAATCTCATTTATAAAAGATCATTTTTCAAGATTATCAGAACTAATGAATGTGGATATAAAGTGTGAAATAAAAATTAGAGAAGAATTACTAAATGTAAATCTAATTACATCAAACAATTCTATAATTATAGGTAAGGATGGAAAAACCCTAGCAGCTATCCAGTCTTTATTGAAACAAATATTAAATAATAAAACACCTTTCAATATAAAACTTAATATTGATGTTTCTGATTACAAATCTAAAAAAAGAAAATATTTAGAATATGAAGTTAAAAAAATTTGTAAAGAAGTGTTGAAAACTAAAGTCGACGTTCAGCTTGATCCAATGAATTCATATGAAAGAAGAATTGTTCATACAGTTATAAGTACTTTCCATGAATTAGAAAGTGAAAGTAGCGGAAGTGAGCCTAACCGTTATATAATGATTAAATATAAAGGGTAGAACAAATAAAACAATTGTTTATATTAATAAAATAATTGTTTTTTGTTTGCAAAATAAATATTATGATATATAATACTTAATAACCAACTTTAAGTAAAAAAAATATAAATGAAAGGAATTAAATAGATTGTGGTGATAAAATGAATGATACAATTGTTGCAATCTCTACAGCACTTGGAATTGGAGCAATTTCAATAATACGCGTTAGTGGTGATGATGCCATAAAAAAGGTAAATAGTATTTTCATAGGTAAAAATTTAGAAAAAGTTGCTTCTCACACGATAAATTATGGTCACATAAGTGAAAATGAAAAAATAATTGATGAAGTTTTAATTTCTGTAATGCATGCTCCTAAAACTTTTACACGTGAAAATATTGTCGAGATTAATTGTCATGGTGGAATTGCAACCACCAATAAAATATTAGAAATGTTATTAAATATAGGATGTCGTTTAGCAGAACCAGGAGAGTTTGCTAAAAGAGCTTTTTTAAATGGAAGAATAGATTTAATTGAGGCTGAAGGAATTATGGACTTAATTAATTCTAAAACTGAACAATCACGTGAATTAGCAATAAATCAAGTTGGAGGTAAAGTTTCTAATTTAATAAAAACTTTAAGGCAAAAAATTCTTGAAGTGATTGCTAATATAGAAGTAAATATTGATTATCCAGAATATGAAGATATTGAAGAGCTTACTATTAAGGATTTAGAAAAGAAAATGAAAAACATAAAAAAACAAATAACTAAAATACTTGAAGAAAGCGAAAATGGAAAAATAATAAAAGAAGGAATAAAAACAGTTATAATAGGAAAACCAAATGTTGGTAAAAGTAGTATTTTGAATAAATTAATAGATGAGGATAAAGCGATTGTCACTGATATTCCAGGAACAACAAGAGATATTGTGGAAGGTACACTTAATATAGGTGGTTTATTATTAAATATAATTGATACAGCCGGAATAAGAAAAACAGAGGATGTTGTAGAAAGCATTGGAGTAAAAAAGAGTTTAGAATTAACTGATAAATCAGATTTAGTGTTATATGTTTTAAATAATAATGAAGAAATAACAAAAGAGGACCTAGAAATTATTTCTAAATTAAAATATAAAAATCATATAATTATAATTAATAAAATAGATTTAGATAAAAAAATTGAAGAAAAATATCTGACAGATAGTAATATTGTTTATATGAGTACTAAAGATAATTTAGGTTTTGAAGAATTAAAAAATTGTATCAAAGAAATGTATAATTTAGAAAAAATTATTACACAAGATTTAACTTATTTAACAAATGCTAGAAGCATTTCAATATTAAAAAATATAGTAAAAATTATTGAAGATATTGAAAAAGGAATAGTTAATTCAGAATATATAGATATGCTCGAGATAGATCTTAAAAATATATGGCAACAATTAGGGGAAATAATTGGAGAAACGTACGAAGATGAGTTGATAGAACAATTATTTAAACAGTTTTGTTTAGGAAAGTAAATAATTGTTTATTAACACTATTTGTGTTATACTTTTAATACAAAGATTGAGGTGTAGAGAGTGGAATTAATGACTTTTGCAATAAATGGTAAGGCCGATATATTTTTTATGGCCGCAAGAATTGGAAAAGGGAATACTGTCGTAGATAATTTTCATGCTGGAGGCTTAACTCCTTTAATAGATATGGAAAAAGGTCCATTAATAATAGAGGGAAATAGAGGCACTGGGTGGGATTTAGTTCAAATCTTATTAAATAAAGGGATTAAATATATATTAAAAGAAATAAAACAAGAAATGAAAAAACACAGTTTATGGTAAAAAGGTTTTTTAACCTTTTTTCAATTTAACTAACAAAACTAATAGTAGGGGGTGTAAAAATGAAATATGAAATAATTGTAGTTGGTGGGGGTCATGCAGGTTGTGAGGCAGCTTTAGCATCAGCACGAAAAAAGCACAAAACATTGCTGATAACTAGTAACATAAATAACATTGCCGATATGGCGTGTAATCCATCAATTGGAGGCAGTGCAAAGGGAGTTGTTGTTAGAGAAATAGATGCTTTAGGTGGAGAAATGGGCAAAATTGCCGATAAATCCCAAATTCAAATAAAAAAATTAAATAGTAAGAAAGGACCTGCTGTTCAAAGTTTAAGAGCACAAATTGACAAAATAGTTTATCCAAAAGAAATGATAAAGGTCTTAAAAAATCAAAAAAATTTAGATATTTTAGAAGGTATGGTTGAAGATTTAATTATAGAAGAACAAAAAATAAAAGGTGTTATTTTAAAAGATGAAAGTATAATTTTAGGTGAGATTGTAATATTAACAACGGGTACTTATTTAAAATCTGATATCTTAATAGGAGATACTAGAACTAGAAAAGGTCCACATAATGAAGAACCTAGTCTATACTTAAGTGATAATTTAAAAAAATTAGGTTTTCAAATTATTCGTCTAAAAACAGGAACCCCACCTCGAATTGATAAAAATTCTATTAATTTTAGTAAAACAAAAATCGAAACTGGTGATAAGATACCATTAAGATTTAATCATGATATTAATTATGATTATGACATTGAAAAACAAGAACCTTGTTATTTAACATATACTAATAAAAAACTTCATCAAATTATTAATGATAATCTAACTAAATCTAGCATGTATGGTGGTTTAGCAGATGTCACTAGTGTAGGACCTAGATATTGCCCATCAATTGAAGACAAAGTTGTTCGATTTAGTGATAAAGATCGTCATCAGATTTTTTTAGAACCAGAAAGTAGATATTATGACGATATTTATATGCAGGGTTTATCAACAAGTATGCCTTATGATATCCAAGAACAGTTAGTTCGTAGTATAGAAGGTTTGGAAAATGCTAAAATCTTAAAATACGCTTATGCAATCGAATATGATGCGATTAATCCAACTCAAATAAAGCAAAGTTTAGAAACAAAAATTATTAAAAACTTATATACGGCCGGGCAAATTAACGGTACTAGTGGTTATGAAGAAGCAGCATGTCAAGGATTAATTGCCGGAATAAATGCATCTTTCAAATTAGAAGGAAAAGAACCTTTAATTTTAAAAAGAAACGAAGCTTATATAGGTGTATTAATCGATGATTTAGTAACAAAGGGTGTAATCGACCCTTATCGTCTACTTACTTCCAGAGCAGAATATCGTTTACTTTTGCGCCATGATAACGCTGATATAAGATTGAGACAAAAAGGATACGATGCAGGGCTTATTAATGAGGAGCAATATAGTAAATTTAAAGCAAAAACCAAAAATATTGAACAATTAGAAAAATTATTAAAAATAAGTAAATTAAATCCAACTAATGAAATAAATGATTATTTAAAAAGTATTAATTCAGCTCTTATAAAAGATGGAATAACAATGTATGATATCTTAAAAAGACCGGAAATAACTATTTCTAAACTTCGCCAGTTTATTGATATTCCCTTTGAACAAGAAATAATCGAACAAGTAGAAATAAACATTAAATACGAAGGATATATTAACAAAGCTCAAAAAGAAGCAGAGAAAATGATAAAATTAGAAGCAAAAAAGATTCCAGAGAACATAGATTATGAAAAAATTCATAATTTAGCTAGTGAGGCAGTTCAGAAACTAAAGCAAATTAGACCAACATCACTAGGACAAGCACTTAGAATTAGCGGTGTTAACCCGTCAGATATATCAATACTTATGATATACTTGAAAAAAGGTGATAAAAATGACTGAAGATAACTTTATTAAAGAGATGAGTAAATTAGGAATAGAACTTACAATTACTCAATTAGAGCAATTTCAAAAATATTATAAACTGTTAATTGAGTGGAATAAAAAAATAAATTTGACTAGTATTACCCAAAAAGAGGATGTGTATTTAAAACACTTTTACGATTCAGCTACAATAGTTAAAATAATTAACTTAGACCAGGAAAGTACATTATGTGATGTAGGGTCAGGAGCAGGATTTCCTGGCATTGTAATTAAAATTTTATATCCAGAATTAAAGGTTACTTTAATAGATTCTTTAATGAAACGAATAAACTTTTTAAATGAAGTTATAAACAAGTTAAATCTTAAAGAAGTTGTTGCTATTCATAGTAGAATTGAAGATTTTGGTCAAAAAAATAAAGAGAAATTTGATGTTGTAACTGCCCGTGCAGTAGCACCCTTAAATATTTTGTTGGAATATTGTATCCCAATAACAAAAATCGACAAATATTTTATTTCCATGAAAGGAAATATTTCCCGGGAAATAAATTCATCTGAAAACGCATTAAATAAACTGAAAAGTGAATTAATAGAGATAAAAGAATTTCATTTACCATTCGAAAACAGCGTAAGAAGTTTAGTATTAATTCGAAAAAGTCAAAAAACAGATAAAATGTATCCTAGAAGAGTGGAAAAAATCAAGAAAAAACCATTATAAAGTGAATAAAAAAATCACTTTATTTTTTTTGGGAAATATTTCCCAAAAAACATTGTTTTATTTCCCAAAATATAGTATTATATATCTATAAAAGAATAAAAAGGAGGTACCGTTGTGGAAGAAAAGAAAGTACTTGAGTTAAAACTGGATGATATTTTACCAAATAGATTTCAACCCAGAATAAAATTTGATGAAAATGCAATTAATGAATTAGCTGGTTCAATTAAGGAGCATGGTGTGATTCAACCTATTTTGGTAAGGGAAATTGGAGATAAATATGAAATTATAGCAGGTGAAAGAAGATATAAGGCTAGTGTTTTGGCAGGAAAAGAAACTATTCCGGCTATTATTAATAATTTAAATGACCGCGACAGCGCTGAGGTTGCTCTAATAGAAAATATACAAAGAAAAGATTTGACACCAATTGAAGAAGCAATTTCATATAAAAAAATATTAGATATGGGGTATTTAAATCAGGAGTCTTTAGCAACTAAATTAGATCGTACGCAATCTACTATATCAAACAAACTTCGTCTATTAAATCTAGATGAGGAAGTTCAAGAAGCTTTGTTAAATAATCAAATTTCTGAAAGACATGCTAGATCTTTATTGAGACTTGATCCAAAAGAGCAACAAAAAGAGATGTTAAATAGAATAATTAAAGAACGACTAACTGTTCGAAAAACTGATAAGGAAATAGATAAATTATTAAACACTGAGGAGAGTACGGAAAAAAACCTGAGAGAGGATATTTTTATGAATAAAGAAGAACCGAAGGGAATTTTTAATATACCATCTTCACCTATTATTGAAGAAATAGAAATTTTTGATGAATTTGATCCAAAAGAGCAACTAATTAACCCAGCAAGTGAAAGTCTAGATTCAATCAACGAACAAGAAACTGATTTTAAACCAGGATTTTTAGATATTGATAAAATAGAACAAAATGCTGAAGAAATCAACGTCGAAAAGCCTCCAGTAGATTTTGATAGTTTATTAAAAGTAGATGAAGAGTTTATCGATGAGAAACCCGAAGAACCAAAAGATAATGAGGATTCTAATCTTATTTCTGGAAAATTTTTTAGTTTTATTAGCGAAAATGATAATCAAGAAGCAACTCCAGATAACTATTTTGATAATTTTAATTTTGATTTAACTTCATCAACTGAAAGTAATTTCGATAATATTGAAAATAATGAAGCGAATGAAAATAAAATTGATAATATAGAAAGTAGTGAAACCATCTTTTCAGAAATTAATAACACTGATGTTTTTGATACACCCAAAACTGAAAATAATGAAGTAAGTTCAGAAGAGACTACAATCTTAAATAATAATACATTTACAGCACCAGATTATAATTTTAACTTTGATGATCTTGATAATAGTCAAAATAATCAAATATTTGATTCTAATTCAGCAAATATTTATAATGATGATTATAAGGTTGATTATACGATTCCTGGTGTTAATGATACCGAAATCAATGAAAATGCAACCAAAAGTTTTAATGAGGTTCTAAATGAAATACGTGAGTATTCTAAAAAAATTGAAAATTTAGGATTTTATGTTGATTTAGATGAACTAGATTTTGGAGATAGTTATCACATTACATTTAAGATAAATAAAAATGAATAAAACTGCAGTAATGCAGTTTTTTTATAATTAAAGCCGCAGTATAACTAATAAATTTAAATCATTGTTAATATCTAGAAAAGGTGTTAAAATAAATAAGAATGGAAGGAGTGAAAAAATGTTCAAAATAAAGTCAAAATACAAACCATCAGGTGATCAACCACAAGCAATTAAACAATTAATAACCGGAATAAAAGAAAATAAAAAGCATCAAGTTTTATTAGGTGCAACAGGTACTGGTAAAACATTTACAATAGCAAATGTTATCGAAAAAATTCAAAAACCAACTCTTGTTCTTGCTCACAATAAAACACTAGCGGGACAACTTTATAGCGAACTAAAAGAACTTTTTCCAAACAATCGTGTAGAGTATTTTGTTTCGTACTACGATTATTACCAACCAGAGGCTTATGTAGCTAAAACAGATACATACATTGAAAAGGACGCTTCAATTAATGATGAAATAGATGAACTAAGACATTCGGCAACTTCAGCGCTTTTAAACCACAAAGATGTTATTGTTGTAGCATCAGTATCTTGCATATACGGTATAGGTGAGATAGAAGAATATAAAAACAAAACTCTAACTTTAAACGTTGGCGATCAAATAGATAGGGATGTCATTATTGAAAAATTAATTGATATGCTATATGAACGGAACAATATAGATTTAAAAAGGGGATCCTTTAGAGTCAGAGGAGATATTTTAGAAATTGTGCCAATAAGTCAACATGGTCAGGCATTAAGAATTGATTTTTTTGGTGATGAAATTGAAAAAATCAACGAATTCAACACTTTAACTGGTGAAATAATAAGTAATAAAAAATCAATTAGTATTTTTCCTGCTAGTCACTTTGTTACTAGTGAAGAAAAATTAAAAATCGCAATCAATAATATCCGTGAAGAATTAGAAGAACAACTTCAAAAATTTAAAAGTCAAGGTAAATTATTAGAGTATCAGAGATTGTCCGAAAGAACCAATTATGATTTGGAAATGTTGGCAGAAACTGGTTTTTGTCGAGGTGTTGAAAACTATTCTCGTCATATTGCCTTAAAAAAGGCAGGTGAAACACCAACTACTTTAATTGATTTTTTTGGTGAAGATTATTTGTTAGTTATAGATGAGTCCCACGTAACTATTCCACAAATTGGTGGAATGTATAATGGTGATCAAGCTCGAAAGACAAACTTAGTAGAATATGGTTTTAGATTACCCAGCGCTAAAGATAATCGACCACTAAAATTCGAAGAATTTGAAAAAAAAGTAAAAAACGTTATTTACGTTTCGGCAACACCTGGGAATTATGAATTAGAAAAGAGTAAGAATTTGGTCGTGGAACAAATAATAAGGCCGACGGGTCTTTTAGATCCTATTATTGAGGTAAAACCCACAAAAGGTCAAATTGATAATATAATAAGTAATATTCATGAACAAATTGCGAAAAACGAAAGAACGTTAATCACAACATTAACGATAAAAATGGCAGAAGAATTAACCGCTTATTTGAAAAAGATGGACATAAAGGTGGCATATTTACACAGTGAGGTTGTAACCTTAGAAAGATTAAAAATAATTAGAGATTTAAGAATTGGAAAATATGATGTTTTAGTAGGAATCAATTTATTAAGAGAAGGACTTGATCTACCTGAAGTAAGCTTGGTAGTTATTTTAGATGCTGATAAACAAGGATTCCTTCGTAGTCATAGAAGTTTAATTCAAACAATTGGTAGAGCAGCTAGAAATGAAAATGGTCGAGTTGTAATGTATGCTGATGTTATTAGTGAGTCTATGGAAATTGCTATAAAAGAAACAAATCGTCGTCGCTCTATTCAACAAAAATACAATGATGAGAATAATATAATACCCAAAACAATTAAAAAAGAAATTAGAGATTTAATAAGTAATATAGAGAAAGTTGAAAATGTAGAACCAAAAAAGTTAAGTAAGAAAGAAAAAATAAATTTAATGATGAATATCGAAGAAGAGATGAAGGAAGCAGCTAAAAACTTAGATTTTGAAAAAGCTATGGAGTTAAGAAATATATTATACGAATTAAAAGGAAAATAATAATAACGTATTTCAGACACAATGTTTTTTGTGTAAATAATTGTAATATTTTTTGAAATATTATATAATATGAAATACAACATTAAATAATATAATATTTTTTAGGAGATGAGATGATGAAAATAGTAATCATAAAAAACCAATCTAAAAGGTTAAATAGTTTTATAGATTGGTTAATACACATGTTTGGTTATGCATTAGTATTAATTGCAGTGTCATTAATTTTTAAAAAAACAATTTATATAGATGATAGTTATTTTGGTTTTTGGGGATTAGTATCAGCTATCTTAATTTATGTATTGAACAAAACTATAAAACCTATATTGGTATGGTTAACTTTACCTATCACTGGTTTGACACTCGGTTTATTTTACCCCTTCATAAATGTTTTTATACTAAATATAGTTGATTTTATATTGGGGAGTCATTTTGAAATAGGAGGAATTCTTATGAGTTTTGTGGTGGCTATATGTATTTCAATAATGAATTTATTAATGAGTGCATTAATTATTGAACCAATATTAAGGAGGAATTCTTAGATGAATGCAATTTTTTTGGATTTAGGAAGTATAAAAATTTATTGGTATTCAGTGATGATTTTGTCGGGTTTGTTAATAGGTGGAACTTTAGCTATTAACGAAGCAAAAAAATGGGCTATCACTGAAGATTTTATGATTAATTTATTTTTTTATTTAATACCTTTTGCGATTATTGGTGCGAGATTGTATTATGTGTCATTTAATTTGGATTATTATAAAACTAGTGTTATTAATATTTTTAAAGTATGGGAAGGTGGATTAGCAATCCACGGCTCCATTATTGCCGGCTTATTATTTATAATTTTTTACAGCAAAAAACATAAAATCAATACTTTTAGGTTATTGGATATAATTGTGGTGGGCTTACTAATAGGGCAGTCAATAGGACGTTGGGGCAATTTTTTTAATCAAGAAGCTTATGGCTCAGCGACAAGTTTAGCCTTTTTAAAGAGTTTATTTGTTCCTAATTTTGTAATTGAAGGGATGCAAATTAACGGCGTTTACCACCATCCGACCTTTTTTTACGAATCACTATGGTGTTTAATAGGATTCATTATTATTTTGTTTGTTCGTAGATACAAGTATATAAAAATAGGGCAACCAACTGCTTTTTATCTAGTTTGGTATGGAATAGGAAGATTTTTTATAGAAGGCTTGAGAACTGATAGTTTGATGTATCATAATCTAAAAATCGCACAATTTACTTCCATATTAATGATAATTGCTGGGATTATCTTATATATTATTAAGAATAAAGGTTCCAAACTAAGTAATTTATATAATGATGAGGAGAATGTTGAGCGTGTTAACTTTTGATTGTGTGGTAATAGGTAGTGGTGCAGCTGGAATGACAGCAGCTATGTATTTGAAACGCGCAAATATTAATGTGGCGATAATTGAAAAAAGCGCACCTGGTGGAAAGTTAAATAACATTTTTAATATTGAAAATTATCCCGGTTTTCCAACAATAGAAGGTTCTATTTTATCACAAAACATGTATAAACAAATTATTGAAAACGGTGTTACTTACAGATATGGAAATGTTTTAGAAATAAAAGATTTAGGGGATTATAAAATAATTCAAACTGATTTAGAAAAAATAAAAAGTAAATCTGTTATTATAGCCAGTGGACGCGTTCCTCGAAAATTAGGTCTTGAAAACGAAGAGCAGTTGATTGGGCAAGGAGTAGGCTTCTGTGCACTATGTGACGGTTCTTTTTATAAGGATAAAATTGTTGCCGTTGTAGGTGGTGGCAATAGTGCAATCGAAGATGCCATTTACTTATCCAGCATTTGTCAAAAGGTAATAATAATTCATCGACGAGATTATTTTACAGCTGAGGAAACTACACAAAAAAAGTTGAAGCATCTAAAAAATATTGAAATTAAATATAACAGTACAGTAAGTAAGTTGATTCCAACAAACAATAAATTGAGTGCTATAAAAGTTAAAATAAAAAAAGTTGAAGAATTAATAGAGATTGATGGATTATTTGTCAACATTGGATATATTCCAGATACTAATTATCTGATTAGTCTTGGAATTGAATTAGATAATGATTATATTATTGTTGATGAACACATGCGTACTAATATAGATAAAGTATATGCATGTGGTGATGTTATAAAAAAAGAAATTTACCAAATAACAACAGCTGTTGCTGATGGCACAATTGCAGCAAATTCTGTTCAAAAAGATATTAGTTAAAATATCTTTTTTATTAGAGTCATTTCCTAGATTTATTTGTTAGTTTATGTTAAAATGAATATGAGATATTCTTGTAGAAAATGGTGATATAATGGGAAAAATAATTTCGCTTGTTAATCAAAAAGGTGGAGTTGGAAAAACAACATCTAGTATCAATTTGGCAGCCTCATTAGGGATTCTTAGAAAAAAGGTTTTACTAGTAGATTTAGATCCTCAAGGGAATACAACTACTGGTATTGGTATAAATAAAGCAGATATTAATAAAAGTATTTATGATTTACTAATTGATACTACAACTTTAAAAGAGGTAATAGTTAAAACAAAATTTAAAAATTTATATGTAATTCCTGCTACAATTAATTTAGCAGGTGTTGATATTGAATTAATGGATAAAAGTCGTCAAGAGCCAGGTTTTGCAAAAGGTGGACAACTAAAAAAATATTTAGATGAAGCAAGAGAAATGTTTGATTATATTATTGTTGATTGTCCTCCATCATTAGGTATTTTAACAACCAATGCTTTAACAGCTAGTGATTCTGTTATAATACCTGTTCAATGTGAATTTTTTGCACTAGAAGGAATTATGCAATTATTAAACACAATAATGTTAGCTCAAAAAAATCTTAATCCTACACTTGATATTGAAGGTGTTTTATTAACTATGTTAGATAGTCGAACAAAATTAGGTTTAGAAGTTGTAGAAGAAATAAAAAGTTATTTCAAGGAACGTGTATATGATACAATTATTCCAAGATTGGTTCGTTTATCAGAAGCTCCTAGCCATGGTAAACCAATTTTGGCGTATGATCCCCAAAGTAGAGGGACAGAAGCGTACTTAAATCTAGCTAAGGAAGTGATTGAACGAAATGGAAAATAAAAAACGAGCACTCGGAATGGGGTTAGAACAATTATTTAATAGTGAAAACTTAGACCTTGCTAATGTTGAAAAGAAAATTTATGAAACCGCTAATCGCGAGGAAATAGTTGATATAAAGTTAAGTGATTTACGACCAAATCCTTATCAACCGAGAAAAGTATTTGATGAAGAAGCCCTTGAAGAACTAGCTAGTTCAATTAAAGAACATGGCGTAATTCAGCCTGTTATTATAAAGAAAACTATTAAAGGGTATGAGATAATCGCTGGAGAAAGAAGAGTTCGTGCAAGTGAAAAGGCGGGTCTTGAAACAGTACCTGCTATTGTTCGTAATTTTACTGATGCTCAAATGATGGAAATAGCTGTTTTGGAAAATTTACAAAGAGAGAACCTAAGTGCGATTGAAGAAGCTCTAGCTTATCAATTGATGTTAGAAAAATTAAAAATAACCCACGAAGAGTTGGCTAAAAAAGTAGGTAAGAGTAGAAGTCATATTACTAATATTTTAGGACTTTTAAGATTACCAAAAGAAGTTCAAGATATGATTATAAGTAAGAAGCTTTCAATGGGCCATGCACGAGTTTTAAGTAAATTGGAAGATTCTAATCAAATTATTGAAACGGCAACCAAAATTATTAATCAAAAAATACCAGTTCGAGAACTTGAAAAAGTGGCTGATGGTGAACAATTTGAAAGGCGAGTTAAAATTAATCGTCCAATTCCAGAAAAGAATGAAAATTATAAATTGGTAGAAGATTTATTAAGCGACAAATTAGATACAAAAATTAAAGTGAAAGATAATAAAATTGTAATTAATTTTAATAATGTAGCAGATTTAAATCGTATTTTGGAAATATTAAATATAAAGGAGTAGTGAGGATATTTGGAAAAATTTTTAAAGCAAGAAATTATAATACCAAGTTCTACAATTTTATTTAGTATTATTATATATTTAATATTAAAGAGAGTAATTTATCGTATATTCTCAATTAAAAGAATAGATGAAAGAAGAAAAAATACCATTATTAGTGTTTTTACTAATATTATTAAATACATAGTAATTGCTTTTTGTGGTTTAATTATTTTAGATGCATTGGGAGTTGAAACAAAAGCAATTATAACTTCATTAGGAGTTGCAGGTTTAGTTATTGGTTTATCATTTCAAGATATTTTAAAAGATTTTATAGCAGGATTGTTTATTATTTTAGAAAATCAATATGCTGTTGGTGATCATATTACGATTGGTAATTTCAGGGGAAAGGTAATTAGTTTTGGATTAAAAACAACTAAAATTTTATCATATACTGGTGAAATAAAAACAATTCCTAATAGATATGTTGATCAAACTGTTAATCATAGTATTGAAAATCCGATTTTAATTTTAGATATCCCTGTTCCGGCGGATTATAATGTAGAGAAAACTAAGGAAATGTTAACTGAAGTTTGTTCGAAATTAAATTCAGAAATGTCCATAATTAAAGATAAAATAGAGTTGATTGGTATTAATTCAATAACAAATGCCCTAACTGAATACAGAATTAAAGTTCAAGTACTACCAGAAAAAGAGGAAGAAGCTAGAAACGAAATATTAAGCAACATTAAAATTGCGTTATTAAAACACAAAGAAGATTTAATGATTAATTAGGAGAGAAAATGGATAAAAAATATAAAATAGGTAGTATTGTCATAATGAAAAAACAACACCCTTGTGGCACCAATGAATGGGTTGTTACTAGAGTTGGTGCCGATATTAAAATCAAATGTGCCAATTGCGGAAGAAGTATTATGCTTCCTCGAATTGAATTTAATAAAAAAGTTAAAAAAATAATAACTTACTAGGAGGATATATGATAAAAAAACAAAAAGAAAAAATAAAAATTGGTAAGAATCCGATTATATCAATTTTATTAATCACTGCAATTGTTATTGTCATTAGTGCAATTTTATCGTTATTAGGAATCGAGGGGCAAAAAACAACAATTGTTAATAATGCTCTTGAAACATCACTTGTTACAGTTAAAAATATTTTTTCTATAGAGGGAATAAAATTTGTTCTTGGTAATTCAATAACAAATTTTCAAATACTTGAACCGTTAGGGTTATTAGTTGTTTCTTTTATAACAATTTATTTTTTGGATTACAGTGGAATTATAAAACCAATTGCCACTCCATTTAAGAAATTAAAACCAATTATATTAACTTTTTTAGTATTAACTTTTAGTGCAATTTTATCATTTTTGGGTGATTATAGTTATTTAATATTAATGCCTTTAGTTGCACTTATATATAAAGAAGTAGACAAAAATCCAATTTCGGGTATTATTACTGTTTTTTTAGGGCTAACACTTGGTTATGGATTTGGATTTATCTTTAATCACAATGATTATTTATTAGGGCAATTAACTGAATTAGCTGCCAAAATCGATGTGGATCAAGATTATAAATTTCATTTAACATCCAATTTATATATTATGATGAGTTCTGTCATACTTATAATCTTTGTTTTAACATACAGTATCGAAAAGAAAATAACGCCTAAACTTCCTAAAATAAAGAAGGAAGAGTTGGAAATAATCGAAACCGATGAAAACAAAAAAACACCACTCCTTTTAAGTGGTGTAACATTTATCTTGTTGACGGCAATACTAATATATTGTATATTACCAGATTTACCATATTCGGGAATTTTACTTGATCCGGAGTCGCCAACTTATATATCAAGTTTGTTTTCTGAAAACGCCTCTTTTAAAGAAGGTTTTCCATATATAATGATGTTTATTATTATAATTACTAGTTATGTATATGGCAAGTTTTCTAAAAACATAACAAAAGAACAAGATTACATTAATCAAGTATTTAAAAAATTAAATGGAATTGGATATGTTTTAGTGCTTTTATTCTTTTTATCACAATTAATTGCGATTATAAATTGGACTAATATTGGAGAAGTAATAGCGACTAAATTAATTACTTTTATGGCTGGCTTAGAATTTTCTGGAGCACCTTTAATAATAATGCTCTTTATTATAACGATATTAATTGGAATATTAATTCCGTCAACACTTTCTAAATGGATGCTGATGTCGCCTTTAATTGTACCGTTATTTATGAGATCTAATATAACGCCAGATTTTACACAATTAATTTTTAAATCTGCAGATGGAATTGGAAAAGCAATTACACCGTTATATATATATTTTATAATAATGGTTGGATTTGTTCAAAGTTATTGGGAAAATAAAAAAGTCACTATCTTAGGTATGTATAAATTAATCATGCCAACTATCTTAATAACTGCCGGACTATTAATCCTTATTGTGATTGGGTGGTTTATCATAGGTCTTCCTTTGGGACCAATTACTTATCCAACTCTTTAAAAATGACAAGTTAAAAATCTTGTCTTTTTATAAAGTTTGGAAAACTTCATTGTTTCTAAAAAAATATTGTGATATAATACACAAGTTGAAAAAACACGAGGTGAGAATTATGAGTTTAAAAGCTGGAATAGTTGGTTTGCCCAATGTTGGTAAATCAACTTTATTTAATGCAATAACGAAACAAAACATTTTAGCGGCAAACTATCCGTTTGCAACAATTGAACCAAATCAAGGGATTGTAACAGTTCCGGATAATAGATTGGAATTTTTGACAGAGGTATGTATACCTGATAAAACAGTACCTACTACTTTTGAGTTTATCGATATAGCTGGATTAGTTAGAGGGGCGTCTGTTGGTGAAGGATTAGGAAACCAATTTCTAGCCAATATTAGAGAAGTTGATGCCATATGTGAAGTAGTACGCTGTTTTGATGATCCAAATGTTATTCATGTAGAAGGCGATGTCGATCCTATCCGGGACATAGAAATCATAAATATCGAATTAATGCTTTCAGATTTAGAATTAATAACTAACCGTCTCAACCGTATAGGAAAGAAAGCGATAATGTCAAAAGATAAAATAGCATTACAAGAAATGGAAATATTAACAAAAATCAAAATTGGATTAGAACAAAATATTCCAGTTCGAAATCTAACTTTTAATGAAGATGAATTAAATTTAATCAAGCATTTTAACTTGCTAACTCTAAAACCTGTCATCTATATTGCTAATGTTAACGAGGATGATTTATATGGCGAAAACGAGTATGTGTCAAAAGTGCGCAAATATGCCAAACAAGAGAACTCTTCTGTTATTAGTTTGTGCGTTAAGATAGAATCAGAATTAAATGAATTGCCAGATGAAGAAAAAACTGAATTTCTTAAAGACTTAGGGCTAGATGATAGTGGGTTGAATAAATTAATAAAAGTTACATATGACTTATTAGGACTTGCAACATATTTTACGATTGGAAAACAAGAAGTGAGAGCATGGACTTTTAAAAAAGGAATGACGGCTCCGGAATGTGCAGGAATTATTCACAGTGATTTTGAAAGAGGATTTATAAGAGCTGAAGTAACAAGTTATCAAGATTTAGAACAACTAGGTAGTGAAAAAGCTGTTAAAGAGGCAGGTAAAATGCGTCTTGAAGGAAAAGAGTATATTATGCAAGATGGGGATATATGTCATTTTCGCTTCAATATATAATATAATATGAAAAATAGTGTATTAAAATTTTTGTTTGTAGGTCATATTTATATAATGAAGTATTGTTTATTATTTTCACTTCATTTATATGGATGATATATATAATTAACTTGGTTAAGCTAAAAGTAAAGGTAAGTCGAGATGAATCGGGATGTTTTTAGTTTTATTTAACAAAATTAAAATAAATGTTTACAATAAGTATTAAGTTTGTTATAATTTAGTCGCGAGTATTAGTTTACTCCTTGCTTTTAATTAAGCCAAAGACCATAAGGAGGTGGAATAATGAAAAACTATGAAATTATGTTTATTGTTAGACCAACATTAGGAGAAGAAGAAATTAAGGAAGTTGTAAAAAACTTCGAAAATATTTTAGTCACTAATGGTGGGAAAATAACTAATTTTAAAGAGTATGGAAAAAGAGACCTAGCGTATGAAATTAACAATTTTAAAAGTGGTTACTATTTCCTATTTAATGTTGAAACTAAAAATAGTAAAGCTGTTGATGAATTCAATCGTTTATCTTTAATAAGTAAAGAAATAATTAGACATTTAATTACAAATATTGAATAAGAAGGGAAGATGATCACATGAATCGAGTATCTTTAGTAGGAAGAATAACAGCTAAACCTGAACTTCGTTATACTAACAGTCAGTTACCTTATACTAGATTTAATTTGGCTGTTAATAGAACATTTAGTAACGCTCAGGGACAAAGAGAAGCTGATTTTATAGGAATTGTTGTTTGGAGAAAACAAGCTGAAAATATTTGTAATTATTTAGATAAGGGTAGTTTAATTTCAGTTGATGGTAGAATTCAAACAGGAACATATGACGACAAAGATGGTAATAGAAGATATACTTTTGAAGTTGTAGCTGATAATGTTCAATTTCTAGAAACAAAAGCTCAAGCAGAAGCTAGAAAAACAAGTGAAAGTTATAGTAATAATAATTTTGGAAATAGTCCATACGATTATCAAGATAACAGTTATCAAGATAATAGTAACCAAGGATTTAATCTAGGTAACGCAGATGATGCATATGTTAACATGGGAGATATTGTTACCTTAGATGACACTGATGATATAGATTAATAAGGAGGAATCAGATGGCAGAATTTTATAGAAAAAAGAAAAAAGTATGTCAAATGTGCATAGGTAAAACTGTCGATTATAAAGACATTGACATAATTAAAAAATATATAAGCGCCGATAAAGGTAAAATTTTACCTAGAAGAATTACAGGCGCATGTGCAAAACACCAAAGACATATAGCTTTAGAAGTGAAGAAAGCACGTTTTATGGCATTGGTACCATTTGTTAAATAAAATTAATAGATAAAAGATTGAGGCTAGGACTTAATCTTTTTATTTTCTTTCTAAATCTGATAATATATTATATAATGATATCAGGTGAAAACATAAACATTAATAATTTAAATAAAGAATATGATAAATTACAATTAAAGTATGGTGCTAATGAATTAAATTCCATATATAGTGGTGGTTATGATAAGGAACATAATGTATTATTTATATTTATGAATCCTACCGGTAGAAATGTAGCATCATCAAAGGAGTGGAAAGGCCGAAAGTCTCCGTGGATTGGATTAAAAAACATTTGGAAATTATTTTATAATATAGGTTTACTGGATAAAAAAATATTTGAAGAAATTCAGAAAAGAAAACCTCTAGAATGGGATGAGTTATTTGCTGATTTAGTATATTCTAATGTTGAAAAGTATAAGTACTTTATAACTAATTTGGGCAAATGTACACAAATTGATGCGAGACCTTTACCCGATTCAATTTATCAAAAGTATCTAAAATTGTTATATAAGGAAATAGAAATAATTAAACCTAAAATAATAATTACTTTCGGAAACCAGGTGAGCAGTATTTTTTTAAATGAGAAT
>DUPI01000026.1 GCA_012838395.1 Mollicutes bacterium | reverse complement strand
TTTATTAACCCAGGATTACCTCTAACAAACTCTTTAAAAGCATCTAATTTATCCATTATAACCACCTATAACAGTATATGATAATAAGATTAAAAGTTGTATTAAAATTTATCCTAACTCACTTGTTCTAATAATCAATTCTTTTAAATGAGGATTATTAATTTTTTCAATATCTTTATTTTGTTTTAAAAATTCCAAACTATCATCACGAGCTTTTAATAACAAACTATAGTCGTACTTAATATCAGCTAACATAAAATTCATATCCCCACTTTGACGAACGCCAAACAAATCTCCACTACCGCGCAGTTTAAAGTCTTCTTCACTAATCACAAACCCATCATTAGTTTTCGTTAAAATTTCTAATCGTTTAGTTTCACGACCGCTTATTAAAACGCAATATGAATCTAAATTACTTCGACCAACTCGCCCTCGTAATTGATGAAGAGTTGATAAACCGAAGCGATAACTATCATAAATTACCATCATCGTAGCATTAGCAACATCAATACCAACTTCAATAACTGTTGTACTAATAAGTATTTGAATTTTATTTTGTTTAAACTGCTCCATTAGTTCAGCCTTCTCATCACTACTCATTTTTCCATGAAGACTGGCTATTTTAAAATATTTACCAAAAGCTTTATTAAGCTGCGCTTCAATCTTTTCAATCCATTCCATATCCAGTTTATCACTTTCTTCAATTAATGGAACAATAACATAAATTTGATGTTTCTTTTTTAATTCTTGATACATTAACTGTAAAACATCCATAATTTCTGTTTCGCTTTTTAAAATAGTTGTTACTTTTTTACGTCCACTTGGCATTGTCTTGATACTAGTTATATCCATATCACCATATAAAGTAAGAGCATAAGTTCTTGGTATTGGTGTTGCACTCATATATAAAATATCAGGATTCTCCCCTTTATTTTTAAAAGCACTTCTTTGATTAACACCAAACCGGTGTTGTTCATCAGTAATAACAAGTCCTAGTTTATGATAATTAATATCATCAGTTATTAGGGCATGTGTTCCAATTAAAATATCAACCTCACCCTTATTTATTAATGAGGCAACTCTATCTCTTTCACTTTTCTTTAACTTACCGGTAAGAAGCGCGACTTTTATATTATATTTTTTAAAAATTTTACTTATATTAGAATAATGTTGGTTGGCCAACACTTCCGTCGGAGCCATCATCGCACTCATATAACCACCAAGATAATTAATATACATTCCAATTATAGCAACAATCGTTTTTCCACTACCAACATCACCTTGAAGCATTCGATTCATTTTAGTAGTTTCTACTAAATCATTATATATATCATTAACGGCTGTTAGTTGATCTTCAGTTAATTTAAAAGGTAAATCTTCTATAAATTTATTAACCTCTTTAAAATCAACATTTCTTTTAATACCAACTTGTTTATTTTTACTTAACTTTAAATAATTCATTTGTAACATAAATATAAATAATTCTTCATACTTTAAACCTTCTTTAGCTTGCTCTAATTTTTGAATATTACTAGGGTTATGAACTTCATAAACTGCTTCCAACTTATTCATAAAATTATACTTACTAACAATGCTCTCTGGTACATAGTTAATCACATCATAATCTTTTAAAACTTCATCTATATACTTTTTAATCTTTGAGCCACTAAGACCATAAGTTGAATGATATACTCCCTCAATAGATTCTTTATCACTAAGACCACCAAATCTTATATCACTAGCAATAACAGTATTTTTTAACTTATCATATTTACCAATAATGGTAATAGTCGAATTAATAGCTAAATTATTTTTAAGAAAAGCCCGATTAAATATAGTAACATTTAATAAGAAATTACCAGTGTTTAACCGAAAAGTCATTTTATTCATTTTTCTTTTAAAATATACAACACTAGGAATACTTTCAACAACACCATCAATAATTATTTTATCATCTTGTTTTAAATTCCTAACATCACTTCTTTTAATTACTTCATATCGAAAGGGATAAAAACTAATTAAATCATAAGAATTATTAATATTTAACTTCTTTAACAATCCTAATGTTTTAGGACCTACACCCTTTATTTCTTCTAATTTCTGCATAAAATCACCATCTTTAATAAATTATAGCATATTTTGGTATAAAAAGGCTTGACTTTTAAGAACTTTTCATTTACTATATAAAGCACCAATTCCAATTAGGCGAATTGGTGCTAGTATCACACTAGCCAACCCCTTTTTATTCTTTTATAGGAAACTGTCTCAGGGGGGCAGTTTCTTTTTTTGTTTTAAAATACAAATAAGTGGTATAATAGATAATAGAAATAAATTCATACAGGAGGTAACAACTTGAAATATATTTTTTATTTAATATTTGCTTTGGAAATAGGCGTGGCTTTTACAATAGCTGATATATTTGCTGATAAAATCAAACATAAATATAAACATAAAAAGATCCATAATCTTTTGGGGACGATTAGTACAATAATTTTATTTGCTGCTAGTGCCACCATAAGTTATGAAGCTTGGTTAAATATGAATGTTGGTTTAATTATATTAGGTTTCATTTTACTATGCATCTCTTTTATCGCCCTAACATTCGTCCAAAAGGATTATACAAGTCATAGAAGATA
>DUPI01000098.1 GCA_012838395.1 Mollicutes bacterium | reverse complement strand
TTATTTGTTGAACGCGAACCTTGTGTATTTGCGTTATTCATATACTTCACCTCCTGTACACTATTAACTTGTGTACAGAACGTAAATTCATACATTTTTTTAAGTGGTAATTTTTGGACAATAATTATAATACATTTTCAAAATCATTATCATTTAAATCACTAATTGTTTCAATATTATTTATACATTCAGAAATTAACGATTCATAATCAAATCTTTTTTCATATTCTAAACATTTAGATAAAGTTGGATTAATAACAGGATGCTTCGGTAAAAAAATCGTACAACAATCTTCATAAGGCAAAATACTTGTTTCGTAAGTATTGATTTTTTCAGCTAACCGAATAATTTCTAGTTTATCCATACAGGCAACAGGTCGAATTACTGGTACATTTGTAACCTCATTAATGACAATCATATTATCTAATGTTTGACTTGATACTTGGCCAACACTTTCACCATTAATAATTACCTTACAATTAAGTTTTTTTAACATTCTTTCAGCCATTCGATACATCATTCTTCTCATAATTGTAATAACATAACTACCATCAACATTTTTATATATTTCTTCTTGCAGATTAGTGAAAGGTACTACATGAACTTTAATACTTCCAGAATATTCATTAATAATATTTGCCAGTTTAATAACTTTATTTTTAGCCATAATACTAGTATGAGGCGGCGATTCAAAATATAAACATTCTAAATCAATTCCTCGTTTAAGTGCCAAATAACCAGCAACCGGACTATCAATACCTCCACTTAACATTAATAATCCTTTTCCTTGAACACCTACTGGATATCCACCGTTACCTTCTATTTCATTTAAATAAATAAAAGTCCCATCACTACGTATTTCAATATTAACTTTTAAATCAGGATTATGCACATCAACTTTTAAGGAAGTGTTTCTTAAAACAAGTCCACCAATTATATTATTAAATTCCATGCTAGGAATAGGAAATTCCTTAAAAGCTCTTTTAGTTATAATTTTAAAAGTTTTAAATTGATCAATATTTTCGTTTTTTAAAATATCTAATACCTTATTTTGAATATCCTCACTATTAGTATTAACTTTATAACAAAGCACTATACTTTGAATTCCAAAAACTTTCTTTAATTTATACGCCACTTCATCAATGTATTTATTATCAATCATAATATACATTCTAACTCGATCCTTTTTTATAACAATTTCATAACCTTTTAAAATTTTTTTTACATTTCTATCTAAAAGATTAATAAATAAATTACGATTACCCTTCTTGGTTGATAATTCACCATATTTGATTAAAATTATTTTTTCCATAATTACAACTCCTTTCATATGTCTTATATTATAACATTAATTTCTTATAAAAATCCTTACATTTTGTAAGGATTTTTGTTTTAATTATATCATTAATTAACTACATTTGTAGTTATAACCCCTTTTTTAAATTTGTAATTATTAGATAGTCCACATTTGTTTTATAATCGGATAGTAAATAAAAAAAGTAATAAAATTATTACTTTTCACCATATAAATTTATCAATTTATCATAGATTCCTGGTTCAATTTTATTTAAGGCATTTATCGTTAATTCTAACGACTTATGATAATTACCTTTAAAGAATAATAATTCTGAATAGATTAAATTTTTATCTAATTCTTGCATATTACTACGATATCTATTTCCATAAACTATTGCCATTTCAGCAAACATTGCTGTTTTTAGCATTTCTTTAGTTGTACTATAAAGCTTTAAAACTAAATCACGAGCAGTATCAACTCTAGTGTTTAAAACACTAATAGTAATAGGTGTTTTTTCAAGTTCTATAACAATTTCTCGTATAGCAGCACTCGCTTCATTTAACTCAACATAATAAGATTTCGGTACAACTGGTAAATTATACTCACGAAGTTTATTTTTAGATTCTTTTAAAATTAACTTAATTTCATCTAATTGTTGACGAGCTCTTATTTCATCTTCCTTCATACTACCAATTGCATCTAATGAATTTTCTAATTGTTCTTCAATGGTAGATAATTTTAGAGTTAATACTTCAATTTCTTTTATCAATTTTGAAAATGAAAAAGTATTATTAGATGTATGAGAAATTAATAATTCATAATCCTTATTTAAGGTTTTTAATTTTTTTCTAATATCTTTTAATAATTCAATATCATCATTTGATAAATTATATTCTGTTTTAATATCATCTAATTGTATAAAAATGTCATTTACTAATTTATTAGTTTTATCTAATTTATTTTTAAATATATTCTTATTCTCTTCGTAAATACCACGATTAATTTTTTCTTTTTCAAAATCATTAAACAATGAATCGAAATATTCTAACAAAACTTTTAATTCGAAAAGACTATCTTCTAAATTTAAAACTTTTAATCGCCCGATAATATCTTCAATCTTTTTATTAGCTTCCTCGATATTATATTCAACATTTAAATAACTAAGTGGATAACCAGCAATAATCATCGAATCGTAAATATTTTGAATTTCTTTAATTTTCTTAGGAAGTATAGTTGTAGCAGTGATTACAATAGCTGGCGTTTCTTCAATAACTACTTCCATATGTTTAATCATCTCATCAATAGCTTTAATAATTTTAGTAACTTCAGTATATTCATTATTTTCCATTGCATCTTCAAACTTTTCAAAACGATGAGCGATATTTTCAAATTGCAAAGTGATAGATTTTTCTATTGCACCATATTCAACTTTAGTTTCAGTAAATGTTTGATGTAACTTTCGATATTTAGTTTTCAACGTCGTTACAATCGCGCGATTTCTTTCCTCGCTAGTAGTTATTTCTTTTATTTCATCCAACAAAATTTCAGCTGTTGTCCTAACTTTATAAATTTCCATTTCTAATTTAGCTAATTTAAAAGTTGTTCCTTTATAATCCATACGAGATAAGGAATACTCAGTTTCAATAATCATATCGGTTATTTTAGGAATATATCTATTTCTAATAACGTCTAAACGCTTTTTCCATTCATTATACATAACTTCCAATTTTTCATTTTTTAAGAAAGCTTCTATTTTAGATAACTCCGGGGTTATCGGAGCACTTTCAATGATATTTTTCTCATATTCTAATTTTTCTATTTGTTTCTTAATTTTTTTATTTTTATGATTTTGAATGACATTTAAAACCGTTACGATTAAAGCCGCCGTAATAATAAATAATGTTATAATTACTAATGTTAACTCATCCACATTAATCACCTAATCTAATTTTATCATATTTCGACTTTATTTGCACCTATAATTGTCCTGTTTTATTTTATTTATATATAATTAAATTTATACATAAAACGATATTTTAGTATTGACTTACAATATAAAACATAATATAATTATAACTGCTATTGCATCTAAGCAGCGTTATTCGAAAAATGTAATGTGTTTATTACCTATGGGTTATTGTGTAACTTGGGCTGCAAAGTGAGAATATTAAAATAAACACCCTATGTTTTGGCGAATAACCTCGATGTTTAAGCAAAAAATATCGAAGGAGGAATGAAATGTCAAGATATACTGGTCCAATTTATAGAAAATCAAGAAGACTTGGTTTCTCAGTTTTAGAAACCGGAAAAGAATTAGTAAAAAAACCTTTTGCACCTGGTGATCATGGTCAAAAGCGCGGAAAAAAACTTTCTAATTATGGACAACAATTACATGAAAAACAAAAAGTTAGATTTATGTATGGACTAAACGAAAAACAATTTAAAAAGACTTTTGAAAGAGCTAAAAAATTAAAAGGAGTTCTTGGTGAAGACTTCTTAAAGTTATTAGAAAGTCGTTTAGATAACATTGTTTATCGTATTGGTTTTGCTAATACAAGAAAAGCAGCACGTCAACTTGTAAATCATGGTCATATTTTGGTAAATGGTAATAAAGTAGATATTCCATCATACCAAGTTAACCCTGGAGATGTCGTTTCTTTAAAAGAAAAATCTTTAAATCATCCAGCTATTATTGCATCATTAGAAGCTTTAAATCGTCGTGTAGAATTTATTAGTTATGATGAAAATAAAAAAGCTGGAACTTATTTAAGATATCCTGAAAGAAGCGAATTAAATCCAGAAATTGATGAAGCACTAGTTGTTGAATTCTATAACAAATAAAAAAAATTCCATTTTGGAATTTTTTTTAATATAATTTCATTACTTTATTATATTTAGGTAAGGCACCCGTCTTATCTTTTTTTAAACTCGGTTTTGTTTGGAAAACACCAGGATAACAATTACCTTCTATAATTACTGGGCCATCTTTACTTATAGCAACATCCCAACCGACATATCCTACTTCTGGCACAACCTTAGATGCATCACAAACTAATTTAACAGCTTCTTTAAACATCGGCACTTGAAAATCGATAATTTGTTGGTTAGTTACAGGGTGTATTTCAAATGTATTATCATCTTTATCAATGGCACTATAAACAACCTTTCCGTCTTCATCTAAAATGGTATACATACCACCACCCGCAAAATTATCAACAATTCCGCCATTACCTAATTTTAAAACTGCTTGCAAAAAGTGAGGTTGACCATCTTTAATAAAAGTAAACATTCTTAATGAATTAACAGAAGTACCATACAATTTATTAATCTCATCATGTTGTTCAATACATTCTTCAATCAATAATTGATTATTTTGAACCAACTGATTAAATATTTTTTTCACATCAGAATTCTTATCATAAATTATTTTTTTTATGCCTTCTCCACCTTCGCCACATATTGGTTTTGCAATAACAACAGTATGCTTCTTTAAAAATGATTCAAATTCTAAATAATTATTATCTAATGTTAAAAATTCTCTTTTAGTAAAATCTTTAAACAATTTTTGAAAATGTGACTTATCATTAAATTTATACCATTCACTCTTATCATTAAACTTTTTCACAATTTGGTTGTTAATTCCCCTAGTAATGTAAGTTGCTCTTTCTTTAGAACTTAAATTATAAAACTCAAATTCTAAATAATCATGATAACCAGCTTGGTATTTTATACCACACCAAACAACGTCAAACAATGTAAAGAGGATATTTTTATTAGCCTTAACGCTTATCAATTTAAGCATTCTAAACATTTTGGGAATATCAATATTAGCAATGCTATACAATAAATATTTTGTTTTTCCCATTTACTTTACCTACTAAAATATCCTATAAAATATTTTTTCTTTCCTCTTCTTACAACAATTAAATGATTATCGATTGCTAATTTTTCATCAATTATTAAAGCTTCGTCGTAGATTTTCTCATCATTTATAGTTATCGAACCTGCTTTAATAAATTCTCTAGCTTCACGCTTACTAGAACAAATTTCATGTTTAACTAAAAAATCAACAATATTTAAGTTATCAGTAATTTCAAAACTAGGAACACCACTTAGACCAACCTTAATATCTTTAGAACTTAACTCTTTAATATTTCCGTTAAATAATGACTCACTAATTTTTACAGCCTTTTCATATTCTTCTTCACCATGTAAAAATACAACTATTTCTTTTGCAAGCGCCTTTTGGGCTAAACGAAGATGCGGTTCTTCATTTAAATTTTTTTCTAAATTAAGTATTTCATCATATGTTAAAAATGTTAATTTTTTTAAATAATCAATTACTTTAGCATCTTCAGAATTAATTAAAAATTGATACATTTCATACGGAGTTGTTTTTTCCTTATCTAACCAAACAGAGCCACCTTCACTTTTACCAAACTTCTCACCATCAGCTTTGGTAATAAGAGGCATTGTAAAACCGTATGCTTCACCACCAACTTTTTTTCTAATTAATTCAATCCCTGCTGTAATATTACCCCATTGATCTTGCCCACCTATTTGCAAAGTACAATTTTTATTTTCATATAAATACAAGAAATCTAAAGCTTGCATAATCATATATGAAAATTCAGTATAGGTAATACCTATCTCAAGACGACTTTTAACAGTCTCTTTATTTAACATATAACTAACACTAAAAAATTTACCATAATCACGTAAATAATCAATAAAATTAACATTCTTTGACCAATCATAATTATTCACAATTTCAAAACCAAATATTTTGTCAATTTGCTCA
Source organism: Mollicutes bacterium (assembly GCA_012838395.1). Lineage (GTDB taxonomy): Bacteria > Bacillota_I > Bacilli_A > RF39 > UBA660 > DUPI01. The sequence goes on along the minus strand of DUPI01000098.1, from coordinate 14,580 downwards.
TATAACCTATCATAATTATACTCTAAAACCTCTTTTGAAATTATTGGTCTTTCCGTATTAGGTTTTGGATCACCAATCAGACCAGTCGCCCCACCTACTAAAATAATAGGGTGATGTCCACCATCTTTCAATCTTTTAGCAACCAAAAGAGAAGAAAAATGACCAATATGAAGACTATCAGCAGTAGGATCAGTTCCAATATAAAATGTTAAACCACCATTATTAATTTTTTCTTCTAAATCAGTACTTGTTATATTATCAACAAGTCCCCTCCATTTTAATTCATCAAATAACTTCATAAGAACCTCCCTAAATATATGAAAAGGAAAACTACTTTGTTTTTCCCTTAGTGTCATTTTTGTTGTTTTCATTCATTTTTTTAGCCAACATTTCCCTGAAATCTTGTTGACCTTTCTTGGAAATATCATCCCAAACTTTATTGACTGGTTGAATTGGTTGAATTTTGTAAACTCGATTCGTAAAACCAGAATAAATTTTTCATTATATCACCATTAGTTCATTGCTTGTAATATAACATATAACCATAGCATATGTCAATTACTGTGAAGGTTAAAAGAAAAATAAATAGTTATAATATTATATTAAATAATTATAAAGTGAAACAAAAAAGAAGTGTAAAGTCATATTTTTCTTTTTAATTAGACACTATCAGTGTGTAAAGCAATGTTTTTTTGCATACCCCTTTATTTATCAACACTTAAAACACTCATAAAACCGACAAAAAATTATTGAAACTTATCCTTTACACCTGAAAAGGTGTAAACTTTACGTTTTAGGTTGCCTAAAAGCGTAAAAAGGATTGCTTAACTATTAAAAACATTTTATAATATAGACAAGAGGAAGGAGTTTGTATATGTTAAAGAAAGCAAAAGTTTTAACTGCACTTGTATCCTTATCAATTTGTCTATGTTTAATGAGTAGCACATACTCACGTTACGTAGCGGATACAACTGGTAATATTGAAGCCTTATTTGCTAAATGGCAAATACTTGTTAGTAACACAGATATAACTAACAATACAAGTTCTACGATAACGTTCGAACCTGTAATTGAAGAGAATGACTATATTGCCTCAAATGTAGTCGCACCAACTTCTAAGGGCTATTTTGATATTGATGTTGATCCTAGTAATGTAGATGTTTCTTTTAAATATACAATTAGCATGGAAATTGAAAATGAAAATATTCCCGACCTAATGATTACAAAATATTCAATTATTCCTGACTCTTATGTCGAAGGTGATCCACTTGAATTTATTAACTTGAATGATGAATCAATAGCTAATACATTAACTTTTGACAAAGATGTTGAACTATTTAAATTTAAACCTTTCACAATCAGAGTTTACTTTGAATGGTACGAAGGTGAAGATGAATTAATGGATAATGAGGCTGATTCGTTAATAGGCAACTTAGCTGCTACAGAAAATAGCACTTTTAAAATCAATGCAAATATCTCATTCGAGCAAATATTTGGATAAAAAAAATGGCATAAATAATTCGAATACTTTGCTATAATATAAGGAACTGTTAACTAACAGTTCCTTATTATTTTACTTATGTTTTGCAACACCTTAAATGTTTTTTAACTAATAATTAATATAATAAATCTCTAGCCTTTAAAAATTATCGTTTATTTAAATTAAAATAATGAGTCAAAATTAATCTTTGCTCATTATTTTTATTAACTTATAAATTTATTTTATCTGCTAAAATTACCGGAATAATGTTACAACTTGTATTGTTAGCTAATCCATAAACCTTAGTGTGTTCCTCATCAACTCTTTTTATAGCAAAACTACTGCTTTCATTATATTTACTATTGGTCCAATAACAAATGTTAGAAGATAAATAATTAAATGTATGGTTAATAAATGTGTAATGCCCATTATAACTAGTTGCCTTTTCTAATTCCAAATCAATTCTATCACCATATCTTAAATTACCTATAATACCATCTGAGAGGTTTTCTCTAATTAATAATGATTTCATAACATCTGATGAAATAATTCGTAATACATCTTCTACATATAATGCTCTTGTTTCAACTGTCCATTCATTTGTAATAGTTGATAATATGGAATTATAATTGTTCCAAGTCCCACTCAAATAAGTATTTTTAGGACTTGGAATAAGAGTTACTGTCGATTCTGATAATTTATTATTAACATCCGCGACAAACGTTGTTATACACGTCGGGCTGATTTCGGTACAAATTTTATTGTCAACAACATCAAATAAAACTGTATCACCTAAATTAAAACGAGTGTCACTGGCATCATCATCTTCTTCCATATACTGTTCAGCCGTAACACTTATAACCACCTGAATAGACGGCCTTATCTGATAGTTTTCGTTGGCACCTTTTCGGTTAGCCTCGCTTTGCTGAAATTTATAAGCTTCATTACCCCAAAAACTATCTAAAGCATCATGATCAGAATCTAAAGGCCAAGAAACAGATACTTCGAATTTACTTTCATCACCTTTCGCTAAAACATAATTTTTAGACAAATTGATATTAATGTGAAAAGGATAATCGTGTGACAGAAGATCTTCAACGTATTCAGAAGTAACTGAACTTTTATTTACAACATAATTATCTTTCGGGTCACCTAAAATTCTTGCTGATACTATCGAATAATTAATTTTAGCATCTGAATCCCCTAAGTTTTTAATTTTAACTACTTCATCTAAAGTTTCCATTCCTGGATATATTTCTGATAACGAAATAACAATATCATTAGAAATCTCTTCGCCATTCTTTTCAAGCATAATATACCAAGCTTTAACATCAACATCAGTCGAAACATTCGATAAACCACTATATGCAAACCAGGCAAGTGTAACTGATATAAACGAAAGGACAATAAAAAATATAGACACTAAATTTAGGCGCCAATATAATCTATGTTTTTGTTTCATTTATATCACCTCGAATTTCCTGGTAATCTATGTCAAACTCTTAAAGATTTCGTCTTCTATTTTCCTCTCTGCTTAATAACATAGTAATTATTTCCGAACCTATAATATAAAGAAGTGGAATTATTATAAAAAAATAAAATCCTATATTAGTTCCTATAATTCTATAAATTAAAGACAGTATTAAAGATTTGTATATAACAACACCATATATCTGGTCTTCAGATATTATTGGATCTTCAATAACATTCGTTAAACCTCTGGCGTGAAAATTATATTTTCCTGTTTCTTCATCTTTTATAACCTTTGTCACTTCGTGGGTTATAACCTTGTTTTTTAAGTCCCCTACTTTTCCTTCATAACTAATTGTGTCTCCAACCTTAATCGTTGATGGTTTTACTTCTTTAGAAATTAACACATCACCAATATCATGTTTCGGTCTCATACTTCCTGATATTACTGTAAACATGCGATACTTAAATATCGATATTTTATTATCACTAAATCGTTGCAAACACACAGCTAGTATAAAGCCTACAAGAATAACAATAACTCCACCACGAATTATTGTTGATACAATTTTAAAAAGTTTATTTTCTTTTAATCTATTCACATCATCACCTACAAATAATCTTGAGTTTTTTCAAAATACTCATCCATTGCTTTCTGAAATTTCTTTTTAATATCGGCACTACTAACTACAGTTTTGCCTTTTTCACTTTTAAGTTCCGCTGATATCATACTAAGGATTTCTTCATCGGATATTTCTACTCCACTTTGTAATAACAATTCTATTGCTCGTCTCACTTGTCCAGCAATCATTAAAACTGCATATTTAGCAAGTTTTTCTTTTTGAGCCTTCTGAGTTGCTGCAATAGAATCCAGAACATAATAATTCATCAAAAAGGTATCATCTAAAATTCCTTTTATCAAATTATTACCTGTGGTTTCTAAATCTTCTTTTGTAGTTTCTTTATCTACAAAATCATATGTTTGAATATATTCCCATAACTTTGTTGCCACCTGGAAATTAGGGTTTTTCAATATTAAATTTGTTTTTTTAATTGGAGAAGAGACAAACGGAACGCGAGCTTCCTCTAAAGACGTCATAAACTCACTTCTTTTCCAATTAGTAAAATAATCTTTTATAGCTTTTAGACGGTTTTTAACGGATGCCACATCATCATCCATAACATCACTATCAGTCTCTTTGGGCAACTCATTTGTACTAATTTTTAATTCAATATTTACTCTTTCGCTACCAGTCGTAGTGGAAGCTGCATACTCTAAAGTCTTATCACTTTTTGAAGTAAAATCTTCTAATGATTTTTCCTTTTTCAATACAAATCTTATAGTATATTCAATCAAGGTATATATAAATCTATTTTCATAAGTATTGTAAGTTTCCTCACGGCGCTCAATCAAAAGTTTTGACGGTTGCACATCATTAGTAACAGCATCAATTTTTTCAATATAATGGGTATTTTTGGATAAATTCTTTACACTAGCTACCGATACCTTTTTTGCCTTTTCTATTAAGACAATATCATCCTCAGTAATAAGTGCTAGTTTGGGATTTCGGATGATATTATCAATGTATATGCAAGCATCTTCAATTACATCGACCCATTCAAATGACAATGAATCCCCTGCAACATCAGATTTAAAATACATATCTGACGTTATTCTTTCAATAAAAGTATTGCTCTTTTGTCTTAAGCTGTTATCAATACTAATATTTAAAGATTTTGACATATATCATCACCACCCTATATTGATTTTTTCAATAATTCCAAATATGAAATTGATTCCTTCATCACACCTTGGCCAAATTCTTTATTTAAATAATCAATAAAAGGATCAATTTCATCACGAATAAACACGACATTTAATTGTTCCAATTTACGGAAAATTTTCTTAGCAATAAAGTAATCTATTCCTTCAACTTCCTTACCACCAGATGCAACATATACCGGAACAAAAGTTTCCAATTGTTTCATAATACGGTTCCCAAACGCAATTCTAAAATGTTTAATTACGTAATCATCCATTTCTTTAATCTTAACTAAACTTTTTTCTGACACAGGATAATCCCTTACAGCTTCTTCGAATAAACGTTCAAGATAACTCGAATTAATATTCATTGCTTCTTGTTCCCTACTCTTGAAAGGATCAATTCGATTATTAATATCTATTGGCATCGCACGGTCGTAGACCTTATCTGTAACCATAAAGGTTGAGTCGTCATTATTAATTGTTCCAATGTACCATAAATTTCCTGGTAATTTTAATTTTCCATCTACAATTCTTTCCGGATCTTCTGGCCACGGACTAGTAACTAATTCGATAATCCACTCATCTCGAGAAGGCATTTCTAAGATAGATAACATTTCAGCAAAATAATATTCAACACGAGCAATGTTCATTTCATCCAGAATAATAGTATGAACATCATCATCTAAGCCCGCAACATACAACTCCGCTAAAACATCAGTTTCGTTGAACTTTTTAGTAAACTCATTAAAATATCCTATAAACTCTGTTCTATCACGCCATGATGGTTCAACTGATGCAATACAAGAATCCTTTTTAACGAATTTTCCCCAAGCATAAGCAAGAGACGTTTTACCAGTACCGGAAATACCTTGAAGGATAATTAATTTACCAGCTGCTAAGCCACCTATAAAAGCTCTTAACAAAGAAGCGTCATAATACAAGCGCAGTTGACTAGCAGCATATGCTCTAAAGTTATCAACTAATTCTTCTAATGTAAAATTATTAGCATAGTTTCTAGCTTTGAAATTCTTATGTGTTTGATCAATACGATCAAGTTTAGGAAATCTAATATTTGAAAGATCTCTTTCTTCTGAATCTTCATCATCCCCCACTTCAGGAACATCAGGATCATCTGGTGATAAACCTAATTTAGAAACTTTCATTGCCATAATTTCATCTTTTTCTTTCATTAACTTTTTGACTTGATTGTTTAAATCAAAAATCTCATCTAATAAATCTTCTTGATTTAGTTTTGTTTTCCTAAATCTTAAAAATCTTCTTATTCCAAAAAATATTAATAAAATTACTAGAGCGACAATAATAACTAAGAAAGCTATCGCCGCACCAACTAATATCCATTCTAAACCCTGAAAACTAGGTTTATAACTGTTTATTACTTTTTGATATTCACTAAATTTAACTATTTGTTTTATACCATTTATAATTCCTTTAAATGCTAAAGAAAATCCTTCAACAAAAATTGAAATAAACTCGTATAAAAATCTAAAAAAAGTATTCAAATCTATTCACCCCCAATATCGCCGACTTTTTCAACTATATTTTCAGAAATGATTTTACCAGAAAGATCTTCTGGAATAGATGAAAGTATAGTTGCCATATCAGCGTCTCTTTTATTAATAAAAATACAATTCACAATATATAAATTTGGGCGATCCTTTTTTAAAAGCTTGTCATCTTTATCAAAGACTAAACCAAACCTATATCCTTTTTTACGATATTCTTTTATAATTTGTTTGTTTTTTATTAACATTTCATATGTAACTAAAATAATAACATTGACCTTAGCATATTCATTATCAATTATTCTTAATAAGCTTGCAAATTTTCTCACTTTTGAATATAAGCTCGAAGGAATGTAGAATACATATTTCTTACCAAAATCAGCGGTTAGCATATCATTAACTAATCGAACAGATAATAACGTTAACAACACTGAAATTTTATCTTCAGCGACAATTCCCTCAGAATAAGTTTTGTCGACAATATAATCACTGTATACTTTACTAAATGAAATATTATGATCAAGTTCTAAGCCAAACATATTTTTAACGCCTGCAATTTTATTTAACTTCAAATCAAAGGTATTAGTTTCTAACTTTTTCAAGAAGAATTCTATAGTATCTGAATACCTTTTTTGAACCTTCATTATTTCTTCAATTAGATTTTCAATCCTTTGATTATCCCAATCCTTGTAATATTTTGTTAATTCTTTCTTATAAAATTCCCTTTTAGCCTTTGCATCACTAACTGAATCTCTTGCTTGTTCTAAGTTAGCTATTAAAGTAAATATTTTTACATAACTTTCAACAATATTTCCATATTTAGTATCTTTACCTTTATAATCTTTAATTAATTTTTCAGCAATAACGCTAACTATTTTTTTAACCTTTGATATTAAATTTCGACCACGACTTTCAATCTCAACAGTTCCATAATAATCGTAATATTTAGCATCAGTATAAGTTGTTGTTAGTTTATTTTTAACCATTGCACGATATACATAAGTTGAATCATCTTTAACTATAATATCAATTAGTTCGTTTATTTCTTCCTTTTTTATAATCAAAATCTTATCGATAATATTTTTACCTTTTCTACTGTTTTTACTTTTTAACAAGTCAAGATTAATTGAGGTTAAACCTTCAACTTCCTCAACTGGAATTTCTTCTGGTTCTGGCTCAGCAACCTTTTCTTGCGGAAGTTCTTTTGGTTTTGGATTTTTCATTTCATTTTCAGCAACCTCTAATAAGGTATTATCAATTTCATCAGGTGCGACTGAAATAAAACGATAATGAGAGGTCTTTTCTAAATCTTCCACAGGTTTGTTATCTACATCCTCAGTAGTTATTTCTTTCTTATTTACCTCATCAGCATCAACAGAGATAACTCTAAAAATAGAGGTTTTTCCCAATTCGTCTTCAAGTTCAGCATATTTTTCTACTTTAGGTGAAGTTTGAGTTTGATTTTGTTTTTCAACTTTTACTCCTACATCCTTGTATTTCTCACCAACATCACTAGTATCTACCGAAACAATTCGATAAAGAGAGGTTTTTCCCAACTCTTCTTCAATTTCTTCCTTAGTTTTATTCTTTGGAGTTAAAACTTTAAAATCTTCATTAACCTCTTCATTATCTACCGAAACAATTCGATAAAGTGCTGTTTTGCTCAATTCTTCTTCAAGTTTTTCATATTCTTTTGTATCATAAAAACTATTATCTTGGCCTATATTATATGATTTAGTTTCATCCCAAAAACCAGAATAATCACTAGGTATCGTTTGGCCATTTAGGCGTTCTTTTAATTTCTCTATTAAATTTTCAAGTGTTGAAAGAAAACTATTTATTAGATTATTGAAATTTATCTTATTACCATTAAAAGATATTTTATTATTTTTAAAAGCTGAGTTAAATGCAAATAATGTAATAATAAGAGTTAATAACACAGCTGGGTTAAATAAGGTTTTTCTAATAATTCCAAATCCTGACAAAACCTTAACCACCTTACCGATAATTTGACTTTGATCAACTGGAGCATCTTTAGCGTTATTAGCATCACCTTGGGTAATATAAGTACCGTTATAAACTTCAATGATTCGATGGGTGATATATTCACCATTTAATTCATAAGTAACAATATCATTTAATTCCACTTTTGGAGTTAATTTAACAACAATCCAATCTCCAGCATCAATTGAGCCTTCCATACTTCCTGTTTGAACTTCGAATAAAGAATAACCAAAAAAATTAGCATAATCATTACCGATAATCCTTGTTTGAAATCCAGTATATATTGAAACCAGTAAAAATATGCTAAATATGAAAATTAATATATTTAACAAAAAATTAATCGCCTTTTCGACAGTCTGATTATTTTTTAAAGTCATAGTTACCCTTCCTACTCTTTGATACAATCTATCCTATATAGATTTTACCATATTAGAAAATTATTTACAACAAATTAAAACTTATTTCGCTAAAAAATAAAACAAAAAAACACATTAAATTTATGTGTTTTTGTTATACATTCTTATTAATAAGTGACCATTTCCTCTTCTCCATATTTAATTTCAATGATTAATGCATACACTTGAAAAATAAATATTAAGAAACTTGGAACTAAAACCATAAATAGGAATCCCCATTTAGAAGTAATAATCGATAAATAGGTTCCTAAATCATTATATATTTTTGAAGTTTTTCCTATTACGAACTCAGTTGAATATGTTTCACCATTTTCAAAAGAAATTTCTTTTGCAGGAATATCAATCGAACCTACAACCCCTAAATCAATATTAACTGCTCCACCTGCCTTTAATTGATAAACGAATATTTCATCACCTTCAACAAATTTATCAATACTTTGACCTTCAACAACTACTAAGTCACCTTTTTGATAATTTTCAGATGTTATTTCATTCCCAATTATAACTAATGATGTGTTCTCAAATTGAGTAATCCCATATTTATTTCGGTATAACAATAATATTGTAAACGTTAGAGCGAAAGCAAAAAAAGCAATCCCTAACACAGTTGTAATAATTTTTTTTGTAATTTCCAATACCTTCATTTTCTACCACCTAATTCTATATTAACACAAAAGTATTTTCATATCAATAATTTAAGTTAGTTATTTTTTAGTATTAACTAACAATCGTCTAATTCTGTTAAGGTAAATTCATTAACATTATATGTTTCATTAAAATCTTTTTTATAAAACACATAATTTTGACTTTCTTTGCCGGCAATATTAAATTTTACCCCATTTATATAATTATCACTATCAACCATATAGGAATTAAATTTAGTTTCATCCGCATCAATAACCAACTTATTAGAATCCCAAGTAATTTTTACACACTTTTCACTCGAGTGAGAATTAGAAACAACCAATCTATCATAATTTGTATAATTTTTATAATTCATGGTGACTACTTCTTCTAAAACGTTTCGTTTATGTAATGTGAAATCTCCACCAATTGATTTATTATAAGGATGAGTGCTTGTTGCTGTTATATTAACCACAAAATCATTTAACTCATAATCATCATCTACTAAAATGTCAAAATACAAATCTTTAGCTGCGACTTCAGTTATCCATTCGTACCCTCCCAATTCACAATCAGTTTTACTCAAAGAACTTACATCAATTCCGTCGCCAGTATTATTAGCACATGTCTGAAAGCTAGATAAAATTCCTTCATGAGTATCAGAATCAGTACCATTTAATTTACACGAAACATGATCTGCTACTTCACCCTTGACTGTGCATGTAACTTGATATTCTATGTCATATGAAGTAACAACTTTTTCATTAAGATTGTTTTTAACATTAAAATGAACACTCCCACCATCCCATAAATTATCAATATTTTGGACAATATCTTCTCCTAAATAATCACTAGTAAAATAAAAACCTCTCGATTGTAAATAATAATCCCAAATAGAGTCAGAAATATATTTAGAAAAAGTAAAACTATAAAATAATAAAGGCAAGCCAATAACGACTAGTAAAGTTAAAAATAAATATTTTTTCTTTTTTCTCATAATCATCATCCTAACCTTCTATCTTTTGCCAACTTTTTATTTCCATACTAATAAAATCCACTAAATTAGAATAAATTTCATCATTATATTCACTTGGAAATTTTATTTTTAATTTGTAATCATCGATTTGTTCTTCGTCATATCCCATTTCTTGCGTTTGGGTATTACATATTAGGTAATTCTCTTCATTGCGAGTATAAGACTCATCGCAAGTTAAAATCAATTTTTCCTCATCTTCGTCCAACTTATACAGTTCAATATCAACTGGTAGTAGGTGATAAGTTTTAATAGTCATTGTATACTCAATAAAGACATCACTAATATTTTCTAAATCACTATTACTTACAGAAAATAAATATTCCTCAGTATCTCCTGGTTCCAAATCAGATAAGGGAAACTCTAATTCTTCTTTACTTTCAGCATTAAAAATAAATTTTGCAATACTTTGATCATTAGAATTTAATTTAGCTGTTGAATGGAAAATCGAATACGTTATCCCAGAAAGTAAGGTTAGTAATATCAATATAAATAGAACAGTTAAAATTTTACGCTTCATTTTTACACTTCTTTCTATTTAACAATAAAGTATTTATCTATTGTTCCAATCTTTTTATTGCCATCATATAAATCAAATACAAACTTATAACCAGTATTGTCAAAATTATCAGTTAATAAATTAAGTTCGAAATGATTATATAATTTTTTTTCTTCTGAATACGTAACAGGATTAGTTGTTACATAGTAAAGGTTGGTACTAAACTCATTCAAAGTATCACTTACATAATCTGCTAAATCAACAATTATATAATTTTGATCATAAGCAGTCAATAATTTCTTTTTATATAAACTAACTTTTATATTAGGATTCTTTAATGAACCAAATTGCAAAATATCAAAAGAAACTAAAATTGTTTGTTGTTTTTTATCAATAATTTGATGCGAACTTTCCATTAAAACATCAAAACCATATGGAATTTCATAATCATCTTCCGATACCTTAACAGGAATTGTTATTTCATCACTACCTAAATTATCATAATAATAACCATCTATTGAAACATAATTTGATATTTTAAAGTAATATGTTCCAGACTCTAAAGTATTATTTGTCTTCTTTGTAACAATTGTTAATTTATTATTAAAATCAGAAATACCGTTATTTAAATTAATTCTAATAATACTATCCTTATCTGGATAAAATTTATTTTCACCTATTTTAAAGAAAATGTTTTTTAAATGTTCTTTATCAATTAAATTTTCTTCACTATCTACAAATTTAATGGCCAAACCAATTTCTTTATCTTCATATGTTGTGTCAATGATTTTATAATCATTAATTTGCTTGTAATTCAGACCACTAGAAATATTAACGTTAGTAGAAGAATCACTATTATATATAATACTATCACCAACATAATTAGTTGTTAAATATAATTTGGCATTAACATCTTGATCTGAATAAACATTAAATCTTTTTATAGTGTTAGTTAAAGTTCTTCTAAGAGTATCTCCAGATTCATTGCGTAGCTCTAAATAAAGTGAAACATCGTTGTAATTACTTACTATACTAGCATTAGATAAATCTAAAATAACTGTAAAATCTTCTTCAACTAATCCTTCTAAATAATACTCATCTTCAACAAAATATTTATCAATCGCACCAACCTCTTTAAACAAGGTAAAGGGATACGATGCCACTTTAATACATTCTAAATCCTCAGGTTTACAACTATCATTATAATTATAATAATCATCCCCAGTTGGTATTTGATAATTATAAACTTTGTGTTTAACATTATCTATTAAAGTTATTTTAGTTCCGATTGGTAATAGTAAATTAGATAATAAAGTATGTCTATATTCAGTTAATTCGGTATCTAAATTGTTTGAATATGAAAAGTTCAAACTAATTGTCGACTTGTTAGTAATGTCAGGATCAAAATCTAAATAACTATTAGAATTTCTCCCAACTACTATATCATTAGTCATATAGCCATCTAAAATAATCATATCGGTATTTATATACGTTATATAATCAAAGTCATCAATTATTTGAACATAGATAATATTTTCTCCAACTTGATCAATCATAATTTTATTATCATAATTTACCCAACTACTATCACTTAATTGATCTAAATCCTTTTCTGTTAAAACTTCATCAGTAATATAATATTTAAGGCTTGCAATTGGTGAAACATTTTCATTTGTTTTAACAACAAAATCAATAGGGTGATTAAAATAAATGGTTTCTAAATCACTTTTTAATTCTGACCATTCTCTCTCGTCCATTTCAATACTTGCTACCGTTCCTGGTAAATCCAAAATTAATAGATCAGTATTTATGTATGTTACAACATCATCATAATCAACAACTTTAGCATAAATTACATACAATTCCTCTTCCGTTATTTGGACAATATCTTCATATAAAACCCAATCATTTATTTGATCTAATTCATCTTTTGTTAAAACATCACGCTCATTACTAATATAGTAATATATTTCTTTGTTAGGCATTAATTCATTAGCATCTTTTATACTAAAAGTAATGTTATCGGTAAATTTAAAATTTTTTAATTTAGTACTAAAATTATTCCATGAATAAATACTAACATGAATATTAGCGACAGGTTTATTAATGCTATCCATAAATAAGACTGGTAATGAGTCATTTTCATAAATCCAAACATTTTCTTGATTATCGTTTAAATCATCGTAATCAATAAATTCATTATATGATAAATTATCAACCATAAAGTCTTTATCTCTTAAATTTTCAGGAATCGTAAAATTCAATAAACCGTCAACCACGCCATCTTGGATTCCCGGTACATTATTATTATAATAATATTTATCAGCAAAAACTTCACTATCATTAATTGATACAATACTATAATTAGTCGTTAAAGCATCAAACACATTTTGAATAGTCACTTTACCTAAGTTGTTATTAATTATTCCAATTAATCCACCAGCATAATTGGCAGTCACATTCCCGCTGTTGTAACTTTTAAAAATTGTTATATCACTATTACTTTGCTCAATAACACCAGCAAGACCACCAGCATTAATATTACTAATGATTTCTCCGGTATTATATGATTGTTTGATATTGATTCCATCGGTAATCGCACCAACTAAACCGCCACTTGCTGTGTGTCCATAAACATCAGCTTTGTTAATAACATTTTCAAAAAGAGTATTATTTCCTAAAGACACAATACCTCCTGCTACAGCGTACTTATAAGCAACATTGTATTGTAAGTTATTAAATTCTACAGTAACTTCTTCTAAAGAATCTGTATATCCCGATACCGTAACAGCACTTAAAATACTACTACCTAAATCAATTTCAAAAGTACCATCCGAAAGTATTTCGCCATTAATCTTAACAACATTTTCACTGTTAGCTTCATCATTAATTACATAATTTCCAGAAATAGATGTCGAGATAATTTCTCCGCCAACAAATGGAATATTACTATTCAAATTAATAAAATTAGTTTTTTCAATATTATCTAAAATTATAGGCGATACACTAGGAGTCAAAGTTACCTCTTGAGTTAAATCATCATCTTTACCAATTACGTAACCATCAAATAAAACATTTCTTATAGTTGAATTATTTGTTTTAGAGGCAATTCCACCTGTATAAAGTCCACCATAAACAACGGCATTATCTACATACAAATCATGAACATTACCTTCTAAATTAGTAAATAAAGCAACTTCTTCCGCATCTTCATTAGATATATATAAACCATAAATTGTAAAGGAATTACCATTAAAATTACCTTTAAAACCATCAAGAGAATTAAAGATATTTACAGTACCATTCTCGCTTCCCTGGTAGTTACTATCTTCATAATATTTTCCAGTATAACCATCTACATGATATGTTTCATCATTCACAATATATTGAATTCCTTGTTTTGAATTATAGGTGAAAATCCCGCTATTCAACACAATATCATGACTTAATTGAAAATACATATCCTTATAATCAGTTTCTTGAAGTTGAGTATAAAAATACGCCAACTCAGAACCATTAGATATTATATAAGGTTTTTTAACCGAACCATTACCTCTTCGATATTTAGTAGCAACGCTACCGTCCCAAACAGGCAGGGTTGGTGAAACATTTTTATTTTTATATCTAGCTAAAGTAGGAAGGGCTATTGACAACAAGAAAACAATACCTAATATCGATATTAGATAGATAATTTTTTGAATGTATGATAAATTATTAATAAATTGTTTCCCCTTTGACATAGTCCTCATTCCTTTATTATTAAATT
>DUPI01000097.1 GCA_012838395.1 Mollicutes bacterium | reverse complement strand
CTATCAACTACAGTGTAAGTTAAATTTTTAATACCAGTTGTCGTAAAATCTAACTCATCGTAATTAGTAACAACTTTATTTAACAAATCACCATCTTGTTTATCATAAGCTTTAACACCACCCATAATAATTAATTCAGAACCAAGCGGCATATCAATATTTTTTTCATTTAAAATTATATATGGTTTATCTTTATCAATAATATACTTACCACTATTATAAGTAGTTGATAATCCGAAATCATCATAAGTTGTAACTTCAATTTGATAATTACCAGTGGTATCTAAAAAGATAGTAACTGGTAATGAATTATTAACCTTAATACTTTTCCATTCTATATCATCTTTTAGAATGGTGTAGTCATACTTTATTGTATGTTCTTCAGGTGTAAAGATTATTTCTAACGTTTCGTTAGTAGGAGTATTTTGTTCATAAAGGCTAAAGTAATTCATTTGTTCATTAGACATTGGAAACCTCAAAAACATCTTTTAATGTATCAATTCCTCGTGATTTTATTTTCTTGTAAACTTCTGGTATGTATTCATGCATTAAAAACTCACCAATTACTTCATCACGTTCAGATATTCCTGTTTGTCTAAAACCAAAAATTTCTTTTAGTTTTATAGTATCCCTTTCATAACCCACAATTTCACAAATACTAACAACTTTTCTCCTACCATCACTTAATCTTTCAACTTGAACCACAATATCAATAGCATTTTCTATATATTCACGAACAGCTGGAATTGGTATTTCCATACCAGCCATTAAAATCATTGTTTCTAACCGATTTAAAGCATCTGTCGGGGAGTTGGCATGCATAGTAGTTAAACTACCGTTGTGCCCAGTATTCATTGCTTGAAGCATATCAAAGGCTTCTTTACCACGAACTTCACCAACAATAATACGATCAGGTCGCATACGAAGTGAATTTATAACCAAATCACGAATTGTAACTTCTCCTTCACCTTCATAATTAGTCAATCTTGTTTCTAAGGAGATAACATGATCTTGCTTTAGCCTTAATTCAGCAGCATCTTCAATAGTAATAATACGCTCGTTATTTCCAATGAACGATGATAAAACATTAAGCAATGTTGTCTTACCACTACCAGTCCCACCACAAATAACAATATTCAATTTAGCTTGAACGCAAGCATCTAAGAAACGCGCCATATAGGGTGTAAGTGTTCCACTTCTTAAAAAATCTTCAATTGTTGCTAAATCATCTTTAAATTTACGAATAGTTAAAACAGGTCCTTTCAAAGACAATGGTGGAATAATAGCATTTAATCTTGAACCATCTGCAAGTCTAGCATCAACCATTGGATTTGTCGCATCTATTGTTCTTCCTAACGGTTGAATCATTCTTTGAATCGTTCTAATAATATGATCATCATTAATAAAGGAAATACTATCATCACGAACTACACTACCATTTAACTCGATATATATTTCATTAGATTTATTAACCATTATTTCAGTAATTAGATTGTCTTTAAGTAAGTCTGTAATTGGTCCATAACCATTTATTTCATTATCTATTAAATTGTAAATATAACTTCTTTCAACATTAGTTAAATCGTGTCCCTCTAATGTTCGGTCAATTTCTGTTTTAACATAATCTTCTAAAGTAACTTGATGAGTATTATTATCAATTAAATTTTGAATTATTTTATTTCGCAATTCATCCAATAATTCTTTGTTTTGAAAAGCTTGATAATCTGGCACATAAGTATGAGCTCTCTTATCAATATTTACATTAAATTCATCAACTAATTTTTTCATCTTACTCACCCCTATTTGTTTTTAATAATGACTTAGCAATTAATTCAAATATTTTAATTGTTTTTTTATTAACCGCACGAATCCTTTTATTTAAAGTTAAAATTTCACCATCTAAAACATACTTATCAAAATTTTTAATATAAAATTCAGCTGGTAGAATGTAATCAACATTATCTTTGACAATATTTTTAATATCATGTTTGCTAAAATAATTACGAAGTCTATCTTTAGAATTATTTAAAATAATTTTATAATTTATTTTATCCATATCTCTAAATATTGAAACCATTGATTTCATATTTTTTAAATCAATCGGATCATTATTAATAATATATAAAATTTCATCACTAGCATCTAATGTTACTAAATTGATTTCATTTAAAAGATGATTAGTATCTATTAAAATAACATCATATTTGGTACTAGCACGATTAATAACCACACTTAAATATTTACTATTAATTTTATTAGCTAACCTAGGATCTTTTGGTGCCGGAATAACATCAATCATATCATTATATGTAGAAATATAATCTTCTATTTTGTCAAAACGGTTATTATTTAAATCATCAATTAATTTATAAATATCATTATCGTTAGAAATGTTAAGAGTCGCTGCAACTGCTCCCGTATATAAATCTAAATCTATAATTAATACTCTTTTATCCATTAAAGAAAAAATACCCGCCAAATTAAGAATGGTCGTTGTTTTACCTGAACCACCTTTAACAGACGTTATTGTAAATGTTTTAGCCTTGTGTATTGCCATACTATCCCTCTATTC
This sequence comes from Mollicutes bacterium, assembly GCA_012838395.1. Classification (GTDB taxonomy): domain Bacteria; phylum Bacillota_I; class Bacilli_A; order RF39; family UBA660; genus DUPI01. The sequence goes on along the minus strand of DUPI01000097.1, from coordinate 771 downwards.
TTTTATTATAACAACTTTATCATCACTTATATATCCTTCATAAGCAACAGTAATTAAAAACGAATTCCTTTTTATAATCATTGGCAATTCTGCCTTTACATTAATAGAAGTAATTATTTTAATATAATCATTACTTATTTTAATATCTAGAAAACTAATATTATCAACATTCTTATAAATATAATTTTGAATCTTATCATAAATAACTTCATCATCTTCTTCTAGTTTAAAGCGATAATTAATAGCTTCTTTAACATCACTAGCAAGTGCCCGTTTAGCGATATAAACATAACCTTCATTAATAACAAAGGCTAATAACAGCCCAATTAACGGTAATAATAAAATGAACACAATTAACGTTTGACCCCTATTGTTCATAAATATGCCTTCCTACAGTCACATAATAAGGTTCTTTTAAAATTAAATTTAATCCTGGTGTTGTAATCTTAACTCTTTTAGATAATTCAATCATTACAAATTCACCATCATAATCATAATTAACATTTATTTTTTTTAAAGTAGTATAGTTATTAATTTCACTTTGCTTATCTTCTTGATATAAGTCAGTAATAAAATCTAGATCGTTTTCTAATTGATATTTTTGGTGCAAAACATTACCAAAATCAATCATACCTAAGGCAATAAACAAAAAAACAGGTAAAATCATTACAAACTCAACTAACGCTTGACCTTTATTGTTCATTTGTCACACCCCTATTCACTACTAAAATTATACCAAATTACATAAAAATAAACAATACTAACTTAGGG
>DUPI01000096.1 GCA_012838395.1 Mollicutes bacterium | reverse complement strand
TTGTTGAAGAACCTGAGGATGAAGTAGCTGATGAAGAAACACCTAACCCTGACATCGAGGATGTTATACCTGGCCTTGAATAAAGTTCTTTAAAATAGTAACACACAATTTATTTAATTATGACAACATCGATAATTTATCGGTGTTGTTTTTAATTATAAACTTAATTCAAATCCTTTCAGTCTTAGATTATACGTGATATAATTAAGGTAGGTGAATAATATGAAAAAGATAATAATGGTAGATGGTAATAATTTGTTGTTTAGAAGTTACTATGCGACCGCTTATACTGGTAATTTAATGCATAATAGTAAAGGTTTTCCAACGAATGCTATATACGGTTTTGTTAATATGATTAACAAAATAATTTCTGAAGAAAAACCAGAATATATGATAGTTGCTTTTGATAAAGGTAAAACTTTTCGTCACGATAGATATGAGGAATATAAAGCTGGAAGAAGTGAAACGCCAGATGAATTGCAAAAACAGTTTCCTCTTGCTAAAGATATATTAACTCATATGGGAATTAAGTATTATGAGATAGACGATTATGAAGCTGATGATATTATTGGAACCTTTGCTCAATATTGTGATATTGAAAGTGAATATATCGGAACAATTATTAGTAGTGATAAAGACTTATTACAACTGTTATCAAATGATGTAGATATTAAATTATTAAAACAAAAGGATCATATTCGTTATAACGGTGAATCTTTTAAAGAAGAATTTGGGATTGACCCAATTAAGGTTATTGATTTAAAAGCCTTACAAGGGGATCCGTCAGATAATATCCCAGGGGTTAAGGGAATAGGTGAAAAAACGGCCCTTAAGTTATTGAGGGAATATGGAAGTTTAGATAACGTATATAATAATATCGATAATATCAAAGGGAAGTTGCGCGAAAATTTAATTGCTGATAAAGATAAGGCGTATTTAAGTTATGAATTAGCTACTATCGTTAAAGATGTTCCAATGGAAATAACAATTGATGATATAAAATATAAAGAAGGAAATCTTGATGAGTTGAATAGAATATATGAAGAACTAGAATTTTATTCATTATTAAAACAAGAACCGGTTAATATTAATAGTAAAATAGAGGTTAATATTATAAAGAATATAGATTCTATTGTTATTGATGATTTATGTGCGATATATCTAGAAATTTTAGGAACAAACTATCATCAAAGTGAAATTTTAGGAATGGGAGTTTATAATAAAAATAACAGTTTTTATATTCCTAAAGAAATTTTGTTGGCTAATCCCAAATTTTTAAGTACTATTCCAAAACTGACATATGATGCTAAGAAGGTTTGTGTAGCACTTAAATGGCAAGGAATAGAAGTGGAAAATATAGTTCATGATGCAATGATTGCCGGATATTTATTAGATTACAACATTAAAGATGATGTAGCATATATGGCTAATCAAATGGGTTATGATATTCCGTTTTATGATAAAGTGTATGGAAAAACAAAGTTTGTTAAGCCAAGTGATGAGGATATTGCATATAATACTATTGCGAAAGCCAAATTTATCTATGAAACTCATGAAGTTCTTTTAAAAAAATTAGAGCAAGAAGAAACGATAAAATTATATAACTCCCTTGATTTACCATTAGCCAAAGTTTTAGCCGATATGGAATTTTCCGGTGTTAATGTTAATAAAGATACTTTAATCGAAATGGGAGAGGAATTAAAAATCAAAATTGAACTTCTTAGTAATGATATATACAACGATGCTGGTGTGGTCTTTAATATTTCTTCACCGAGTCAATTAGGAGAAGTCTTGTTTGAAAGATTAGGACTTAAACATGGTAAAAAAGGGAAAACGGGTTATTCGACTGCTATTGATGTTTTAAATAAATTAAAAGGAAGCCATCCTATTATTGAACGTGTTATTGAATACCGTACTTTAACTAAATTATATACTACTTATATTGAGGGGCTATTAAATACTGTTATGGATGATAATAAAATCCATACTATTTATAATCAAACTTTAACGCGAACTGGCCGATTATCGTCAGTGGAACCAAACTTACAAAATATTCCGATTCGTTATGAGTATGGAAGAAAAATTCGTAAGGCTTTTGTTCCGAGTGAAAACTCATTAATTTTAAGTTGTGATTATTCACAAATTGAGCTTCGTATTTTAGCCCACATGTCTTCTGTTGATGCTCTGATTGATGCTTTTAATAATGATATGGATATTCACACTAAGACAGCGATGGATATTTTTAAAGTTGAAGATTATGCGGTTACATCTAATATGAGAAGAATTGCTAAAGCAGTAAACTTTGGAATTATTTATGGCATTAGCAGTTTTGGATTATCAGAAAATTTAGATATTTTAATTAGTGAGGCGAAAGAATTTATTGATGAATATTTGTCAACATATCCAGGAATAAAAGAGTATATGGAAAATACAATTAAATTGGCCTATGACCAAGGTTATGTTAAGACATTGTTTAATCGCAAACGTAATATTTTTGAATTATCTAATAAAAATTATATGATAAGACAACAAGGTGAAAGAATCGCTCTTAATACTCCGATTCAAGGAACAAGTGCTGATATAATAAAAAAATCAATGATTGAAATTGCTAATATATTTGAGATGAGAAATATTAAAAGTAAAATGATTCTCCAAGTGCATGATGAGTTAATTTTTGATGTGTTGGAATCAGAACTTGAAGAAGTAACCGAAATAGTTAAGTCAACTATGGAAAATACTTATAAGTTAAAGGTTCCCTTAAAAGTAGATATCAGTTCCGGTAGTAATTGGTATCAAGCTAAATAGAAAATTCGAAAGAGGAAAATGATGTGAAAAAAAATAATAAATATT
>DUPI01000095.1 GCA_012838395.1 Mollicutes bacterium | reverse complement strand
AATAGCATCAATTGCTCTTTCATATAGTCCTAAAATCATCATAATCATTGAACCGCTTAATCCGGGAATAATTTTACCAACACCAATAATTATTCCGTTAAAAAACAAGACTAAATTTTTCACATTAACCTCACCCCTCATACTAAATACTATGTCAAGGGAGAGAATTTAACATCATTTAATCAAAATAATCAATTTTCATATTTTGACGAACACGCTTCATTACTTCTTTAGCTTTTTTTCCAGCCTTTTCCGTACCCTTCTTTAAAATTTCATCAACTACTTCAGGTCTTTCTTCGTAATATTTTCTTCGTTCTTGAATTGGTTTTAAGAATTTCATCATACTTTCTATCAATTCTTTTTTACAATCCACACAACCACGTGTTCCGGCACGACATTCAACATTAACAGTTTTTACATTATCTTTATTAACAAGTTTATGGTAATAATAAACCATACAATTATCGGGATTACCCGGATCATTCTTTTTAATTTTATTTGTATCTGTTATAGCACCCATGATTTTTTTGGAAATCGTTTCATAATCATCACTTAAAAATATAGCATTATTTAAACTTTTACCCATTTTTTCATTACCATCAAGTCCTTTAATTCGAGAATTTTCACTTAAAAGATGTTGTGGTTCAACTAATGTGGGACCATATATTTTATTGAATTTGCGAACAATTTCTTTTGTTTGTTCAATTACCGGGATTTGATCTGCCCCAACTGGTACTAAAGCACCATCAAACGCAGTAATATCCCCGGCTTGGCTAACAGGATAACCTAAAAAGCCATAAGTAACGCTTTCACCTTCATTACCAAAAACATCTTTCTTTTGTTTAATTTCTGTTTTAACGGTAGGATTTCTATATAATCGAGACACTGTTACTAAATTTGAATAATAGACCGTTAATTCAGCAATTTCTGGAATCATTGATTGGATAAATATTGTAGATTTTTCTGGGTCAATTCCAACTGCTAGATTATCCAAAACAACTTCCCGAATATTTTTTCTTACCTTTTCAGGATTATCAAAATTATCTGTTAATGCTTGAACATCAGCAATAATAATATACGTATTATAGTCCTCTTGAAGTTCAACTCGTCTTTTTAAAGCACCAAAGTAATGACCTAAATGTAGTCTACCGGTGGGTCTTTCACCAGTTAATATATTTTTTTTATTTTCCATTGTTCTACCTCCTACTAATTGTATATAAATACAAAGCTGCTAAAATATCTTTTTCAAAAAGTAGTGCAAGATTGCACAATTCCTTTTTTATTTTGGGGTTGTTTTCCATTTTTTCTAATTTGTTGAATAAATATTTTATAAAATAACACCTATCCACTAATTTTATTATTTCTTTATTTTTTATCTTTTTTTCAATTAATTCAGCATTAAAATCTTCATACTTATTGTTTGCCTCAATTAATAATTTATTATATCGGCTAATACGATAGATTAAAGTATCTTCTAGTTTAAACCTCTCGCCTAAATACTCGATTATTTCAGTAAATATTTTCTCGCTAGCTTTAACCTGATTATTAGTAATAGATGATATTTTTCGTTTTTTTAACACTTCTTTAGCTAATTGTTGATTATTTTTATTTAGCTTGACCATTTCTAATATTACGTTTCTAAATTTATCAATATATTTATAATAATTTTTATTTAGATTATTTAATTTAAAGGTATACTTTATACCATCTAGTTTATCAAATGTTTTCATTGCATCATTGTAGCCCAATTTCATACTTCTTCTGGCAAAATTGCTATCAAATAGCAAAAAAGAATCTAGTTTGTTACGAGGTGTAATATATGTTATCGGAATGTTTTTTTCTTTAATTTTCCTTGTTAGGCCAAATGAATTTAAATCTACTACAATTATAGAAGTTGCTCCCATATCAATCGCTTGATTAATTGGAACTTTATCATAATAAGCCCCATCAATAAACATATTATTATCAATTTTCTTTATTTTGAAAGCTGGAAAACATGTTGCAGATGCCATTAAATAATCTTTTAATTTATTAGGAGTAATTTCCTTTTTTTGTAACATAGCAGGCTTAAAACTAGATAGATTAACAGTGACTAATCCATAATCAATTGGAGAATTATAAAATTTGTGATGATTTATATACCTATCCATTATATCCTCTATTTTACTAACATCCATCCCACCATGGAGAATAATATTTGACATATACTTTTTAAAGACTTCAACCTTACCTTTAAAAGTTTTTAAATCACCAGTCATCTGCTCTTTAAAAATTAAATCAAAATTAATGTTATACCACATACTCCTTGCTTTAATATATTCATTTTGAACCATTAAAACTCCATTTAAAGCACCAACTGACGTTCCAGTAACAATAGAGTATTTTATACCTAGTTTCCTAAGCGCGCGCCACACACCTACTTGATAAGCTCCTTTAGCCCCACCACCAGATAAAACAATTGCACGTTTCATTTTTTCACCCGTTCTTTGTTTCTATTATTATATCATTATTGCTTTATTTTTGATAGTTTTATTATTTTAATATATTTATTTGACAATATTTTCCATGAAAACAAAAAAACTGATTTCCAGTTTTTTAGTCTTTATTAAGTTCATTAATAATTTTTTCTATTTTATTACCGTATTCTATTGATTCATCGTATACAAATGAAATTTCAGGAATATGCCTCATATCAACACGATCGTGTAGTTTACTTCTAATAAATCCTCGAGCACTATTAAGTGATTTCATTGTTTCATCGCGCTTAGAGTCATCTAAAACAGTAACATAAACCTTAGCAAAGCTTAAGTCACTTGCCAATTTAAGATCTGTTACGGTAACAAATTTAATGTTTTTGTCTTTTACTTCTGTAGCCAATATATAACTAATTTCTTTCATCAAAACATTTGATAATCTATTAATTTTTATACTCATGATTTCACCTATTTCTTTATTTCAATCATTTCAAAAGCTTCAATAATATCTCCGACTTTTAAATCATTATAACCTTCAATTGTTATTCCACACTCATATCCTTTTTTTACTTCTTTAACAGAATCCTTTTCACGTTGAATACTTCCTATTTTGCCTGTATAAATAACTATTCCGTCACGAATTATTCTAGCCGAAGCAGTTGATTTGATAACGCCATCATTTACATACGAACCAGCAATTACACCAATTTTAGAAAATTTAAACAATTGTCTTACTTCTGCACTTCCAATAATTTTTTCTTCATAAGTCGGGTCAAGCATTCCTTTCATTGCTGCTTCCATTTCTTCAACAGCTTTGTAAATTACGTCATACAATCTAATTTCCACGTTGTTTTCTTTAGCATAATTTCTTATTTCATTGTTTGGTCTAACGTTAAATCCAATAATTATTGCATTAGCTGCTTTAGCAAGTAAGATATCATTTTCTGTAATCGCACCTACGCTACTTCTCGTAACTTTTACACGAACACCTTCTACTTCAATTCTTTCTAAAGTAAACTTAACAGCTTCAGCACTTCCATTTAAATCGGCTTTAACAATAACATTGATATCTTTAACTCCTTCTTTAATTTTAGAAAAGATATCATCCAAAGTTATTGTATCCTTAACTTCGTTAGAACTTTTTTGTTCTTTTCTTTTACGCTCTTCAGCAATACTTTTAGCTTCCTTTTCAGTTTCAAAAGCCATAAATTTATCACCTGCTACCGGAACATCATTAAGTCCAGTAATATATACTGGTTTTGATGGTGAAGCTTCGGCAATTTCTTTACCAGTTTCATCTTTCATAGTTCTAACTCGTCCACAGCAAGTTCCAACAACTAAAGGATCTCCTATTCTTAAAGTTCCATTTTGCACCAAAAGCGTTACTACTGATCCCATATGTTTATCCAAACGAGACTCAATAACAGTACCACTTGCATAACGATTAGGGTTGGCTTTATATTCTTGCATTTCCGAAATTAATAATATATTTTCTAACAATTCATCAATACCAGTACCTTTAAGCGCTGATATTTGACAATATAAAGTATCTCCACCCCAAGTATCAGGCATTAATCCATATTCTGCTAATTCAGTCATTACCTTATCAGCATTAGCTGTTGGTTTATCCATTTTATTAACTGCCACAATAATTGGTACATTAGCTGCTTTAGCATGATCTATCGCCTCTTTTGTTTGTGGCATTATACCATCATCTGCAGCTACTATTAAAATAACGATATCTGTAACACTCGCTCCCCTAGCACGCATTCCGGTAAACGCTTCATGACCAGGTGTATCAATAAATGTAATTAATTGGTTATGACATTTTACTTGATAAGCACCTATTGTTTGAGTAATACCACCAGCTTCTTCCTCGACAGTTTTAGCTTTTCTAATTGTGTCTAGCAATGTCGTTTTACCGTGATCAACATGTCCCATAATTGTAACTATTGGTGGTCTTTGTTTTAAATCTTTAGGATCATCAATAATTTCGTATTCTTCGAAATTAGATATATCTGTAGTTTCTTCTCGTTTTAATTCCATATTATAATCAATAGCTAAAATTTCTGCACTTTCAAAACTAATACTATTGTTAACCGTAGCCATAATACCTAAAGAAAATAACTTTTTGATTATTTCCGAAGCATTAACACCTATCGCTTCAGAAAACTCTTTAACCGTCATATTATTTTTATATAAAACTACATTGTCTTGAGCAACAGAAACATTTGATATTAATTTTTCCTTGTTTTTATACATTTTCTTTTTTTGTTTTGCAAATTCCCTTTTAGAGTTTGCAGTGACTGATTTTTTTTTGTTAACTTTGCGTTCAGAAAGTGAATCATCAACTTTTAATTTAGTTGTATCTACTAGCCCCACTATTTCTTCTTCATCAACATCAATATCAATAATATTATCTAACTCTATGATTGCGTCTTCTGATAACATATCATCTTTACTACTGACATCAATCCCTAATCCTCTACAATAATCTAGTATTTCTTCTTCTGTTTTGTTCATTTCCTTCGCATATTCAAAAACACTCATCATTTTCGTCACCTCTTTCTTATTTTACAATTTCTCTTAACTCCTCAAAAAGCATATCCGGAATCTTAACTTCTAAATGTTTTTCTAATATTTTATTCCGATAAGCCTTTTCAATAACTGTGATATCTTTTTTAAGATATGCACCACGTCCATTTTGTTTACCATTTAAATCAATTATAACGTCACCATCAGGTGTTCTAACAACTCGAATAAGTTCAAATTTAGGTAATTGTTCTTTAGTGACAACACATCTACGCATTGGTACTTTTTTTTGTTTCATACTATCACCTTTTATTCTATGATATTAATTCCTTCCTCTTTTGCTTGCTCATAAGTTTTTACATCGATACGATAATGCGTCAAACGAGCTGCCAGACGTACATTCGCACCTTTCTTACCAATGGCTAGTGGTAAATTATCATTATTAACAACTACCATTGCCATTTTATTAACTTCATCAGTTACAAAAACTCGAACATCTTTTGCTGGACTAAGGGCATTACTAATAAACTTAGTTGGTTCCTTTTCATATAAAATAACATCTATTTTTTCACCATTTAATTCTTGAATAATTCTATTAATACGTGTACCTTTTTCACCAATACAAGAACCTACTGCATCAACATTAGAATTTTCTGAATAAACAGCTACTTTAGTTCTGTTTCCAGCTTCACGGGCAACGCCATGGATTAAAATAATTCCTTCTTCTATTTCAGGTATTTCTAATTCAAATAAACGTTTTACAAATCCATAATGATTTCGAGATAATAAAATAACAGTTCCCTTCGAATTAGTTTCAACCTTCGTTATATAAACTTTTATATTTGATCCCATTTTTATTTCTTCACCAGGAATTATTTCTGTTTTAGGTAAAATACCTTGTATTCTTCCAAAATCAATATAATAATTACGAACATCTTCCATAGCAACAATTCCACTAACCATTTCATCTTGTTTGTCGCCATACTCTTCATTAATAATATTTCGTTCAGCTTCCCTTATTTTTTGAATTACTACTTGTTTGGCTGTTGCCGCGGCAACTCTACCAAAATCTTTTGGTGTAACTTCTTCCTCAATTGTTTCTCCAAGTTCAATACCAGGTACAATTGCTTGTGCCTGCTCTACTGTTAAATGTATTCTTTCATCAAAAGGTAACTTCACCTTTTCTATTATATCTTCACCATCAAAGGTTTCATCAACAACAATCTCCACTTCACTTTCAGGATCAACTACAGTTTTAAATGAATAAACCTTTATTTCTCCTGTTTGTCGGTTGATATCAACTCTAACATTAGATAATGATTTATAATTTTTTTTATAAGCAGAAGTAAGTGCGAGTTCAAGAGCTTCATAAATAATTTCTTCTTGAATACCTTTTTCTTTAGTTAATAATTCGATTGCACTTTTAAAAGCTTTAGCATCCATGTTATTCCCTACCTCTTTCTTTTGAACAAACATCTAAAATATAACTTTCTTTAATAGGATCATTTTCATCTAAAATCGGACTTATTAAATTATTGATAAAAACACAGTCATCAATATCAACAATACCATCCTTATCAATAATAATTCTTAAAAAATAATTATTGTCTTCTTTTTCATATTTTACTTCATCTAACTGATAATTATTGTCATTTATTGGTTTTTCAATTAGACTTCTAATCTTATTTTCCATATTCTCTTGCTCCTCTATCTATTAGGAAAGAGTGGGTCTCCCCACTCTTCCTGTTACATGTATTATATCACACTTATTGTTTTTATTGAACAAATTTTGATAATATGTATATAAAAAGTGATTTTTTTTGGTATAATTATATTGGAGATGATAGTATGAAAGAATTTTTTTGTAACAAAAGGAATAAAACATGTTTAATTGGGATAGTAGTATTTACTATATATTCATTTACTACCTTGCTAAAAGGAGTGCCCCTAAGTTGGTTAGATATAAAAGAAAATAACGAAACAATTTTATTACTATATTCATTGGTAGTATCTATCTTGCTAATAGGAGTTATTACTTTTATCTATAAAGACAAATTAAAGTTAAAATATGAAGACCTTAAGAAAAATCATAAAAAATATTTTTCAAACAGTTTAAAATATTGGTTATTCGCCTTGCTTTTCATGGCCCTTTCTAATTTAGTTATTTTAACTTTTATGGAAAGTAACTTACCAACCAACGAAAAAATTATTAGAAGTTTCTTTGGTTCTAATCCGATTATTGTATTTGCATCAGCAGTAATTGTTGCACCAATTTTAGAAGAACTTGTTTTTCGTCAAGGGTTTAGAGATATGTTTTCAGGTAATCTTATGTTTATTTTTATGTCATCATTTACTTTCGGGGCTTTTCACGTTGTAAGTAATGCAAATGCTTTAATTGATTTTGTTTACATAATTCCTTATGCAATCCCAGCTATTGCTTTTGGTTTAATGTTAAAAGAAACAGACAATATTTTTGTTCCAATGGGATTCCACCTTCTACATAATGGTATCTTAATCGCCCTTCAATTTGCAATATTAATCTTTGGATAGGGGGAACTTTGTGAAAAAAGGTTTATTAATTATTACTTGGATTATTATTATAACTTTTTTGTTAACTTTTGCTTACGCCCATTTTTTAGGAACTAAAGGCTTAGTTGTTAAAGAAATAAAGGTTACCGATAATAAGTTACCAAACAACTTTCACGGTTTTAAAATTGCTCATATCAGCGATCTTCATTATGGAAGAATTGTTAATGATGTAGTTTTAAAAACTATAGTTAATAAAATTAACACTTTAAAACCGGATATAGTATTTCTCACCGGAGATTTATTAGATAGGCATACCCAGTTATCTACCGAACAAAGAAAAAGTTTGATTAATAATCTTAAAAATATTAAAGTTACAATAGCTAAATATGCTATTAGTGGTAATCACGATCATGATTATGGCTTAGAAGACTGGCTTTCTATTATTAAAGATAGTAATTTTATTAATTTAGACGATAATTACGAATTAATATATAATAACGATACCATACCGATAGCAATCAACGGAATGAGCTCAAATTTACATGGTGATTTAACAGTTCAAGAAAAATTAGAACCTTTTGACAAATTATTAAGTGATGCTAAAACCAATGATATCGAAAAAATAAAACCTGTTTACAATATAATGATAATGCATGAACCTGATTATGTTGAACAATTAGAAAAAAATAATTTTGACTTAATCTTGGCTGGTCATTCCCATAACGGTCAAGTAAGAATTCCTTTTGTTGGCGCGATAGTAAAACCTATTGGTGCTAAAAAATATTACAAGGAATATTATAAAGTAAATAATACAGATTTATATATTTCTAGTGGACTAGGTACATCAACGTTAGACGTTAGATTATTTAATAAACCATCTTTTAATTTCTATCGGTTAACTAATAAATAGAAATTTTATATATGATTTTGACAATACACATTATTAGTAATTAAAAAATACTAAAATTAATTAGTATTTTTTGTTTGGTAAAAACCATGTATATTGCAATAAGTATATGTTATAAAGTTATCACTTTCAACTTTAAATTTTGCTTTCGGTTCCTCTCCAGGTTGCAAAATAACTTTTTGAACGCGGTTTTCTTCAACTACTGCAATCCATTCAATATAGTGTTCTGCAATCATAGGATGAATTGTTTTTCCAATTTGAACTGTAACTTCATTTCCTTCTTTAGTAACATATGGAATGTGTTTCTCATATGTATTTTCTTCGGTGCTTATTTCAATTTCATTCATTTCCTGGCCGCAACATATCAATGTTCCGCCACCATCATTTATTAATTCAACAATGTTTCCACAAATTTCACATTTAAATATTCTCATTTTATACCTCCTATCCTCTTAATTATAGCACACCAATAAAATTTGTAAAGTCAAACACCGGTATTTTTATTATGTCTTTTTAACCATATTTTTCTAATCCAATCAAACGGAACAACCGTAATAGCCAATAAAATTATAAAAATAAATTCATTTATTCTTAAACCATCGGTTCTAAAAATGCTACCACCGTAATAAATAATATAAATTTGAATACTTGTTATCAACATCATAATTATGATAAAACCTTTGTTTTTTAAAACATTAGCAATTATATTTAAGCGGTGTGTTCTAGCATTAAAGCAATTAAATATTCCTATGAAAATAAATAAACCAAAAAAGGCTGTCATCAAATGCATATTATCAACAAAAATTGATTGTATAATGGGAAGTTTCAAAAATAAAAGACAAAGTAAAAATGAATATAAACCTGTAAATATAATTTGACCAAACATATAATGATTAATAATGTTTTCATTCCTTCTTTTAGGTTTTTCAAGCATATATTCTGACAAAGCAGGCTCACCGGCGAATGCAAGTGCTGCTAAAGTATCCATAATCATATTAACCCATAACATTTGAACTACTGTAATCGGATCTTTAATGCCAATAAAAATTGCAATAGCAATTCCAATAGTTTCGTACCAGTCAAAATTGCTCAACAAAAATAAAGTTTTTATTGCCAGCGCTATTAAAAGTATTTTAGTCATTGGTTCGCCTAAACTTTCAATAAATATTTTTATTAGTGAATTTTGTTTTTTTCTACTTATTTTGTTACTACCGTATTTTGTTCGTGATTCAATTACTTGCTTATTTGTTAATCCAAATTCTGTTGTTTTCAATATTATCACCTATAAAATACTATTAATAAACAACTAGAACTAACACATTAATAATTCGACAAAAAAAACAGCAGTTGTTTGCTGTTAATTGTCCGCTTTCTTTTTTTGTAGCTTGTAATTAATTCTTAATAACAATTTCCTTGGTAGTAATCGTGTTATAAAGACACTAATTTTAATAAATATTCCAGGTATTATAACTAATTT
>DUPI01000094.1 GCA_012838395.1 Mollicutes bacterium | reverse complement strand
TAGATACTGTTTAGATACTGCATTTTTGTATCTAAAACGGTATCTAATTGTCATTTTTGCCTTATAAATACTGGATTTTATTGAATTGAAAATAATTCCGCTCTCTTCGGTGCGGTGACAGTGAAAAAATGGTTATTTGACTAAAATTAATAAAAGTGCTATAATTTACTCATTCACAAAGCCATTGCGAGGAAGAATAGAAAAATATAAAGCATTTTAGAGAACTCTGTTAGGTGAAAAAGAGGATGTAAATATTTTTTGAACATGGCCCTCAAGGCGAATGACTGAAATACTCTTAGTAGGTCATTACGGGGATGCCCGTTATAGCAGATACCTATAACTATGCATAGACATAAGTAGGTTAGTGAGTTTAATACAGTAATGTATTAAAAAATTAAGAGTGGTAACGTGAATATATTCACCTCTTAGGGACGTAGTGTTTCTAAGAGGTTTTTTAATTTTTAAGAAAGAGGGAGATAATATGAATATTATAATTGGAGTTAGTTGGCCTTTTGCAAATGGAGAATTGCATATAGGTCATGCAGCTAGTAGTTTGCCAGGTGATGTTATAGCTAGATATCATAGATTAAAAGGAAACAATGTTATTTTGGTATCTGGTACTGATTGTCATGGTACACCTACTGAAGTAAAAGCATTAAAAGAAAATAAAAGTCCAAAAGAAATAGTAGATGAATGCCATGTTTCATTTGATAAAGATTTTGAAGACTTTGGTATAAGTTTTGATTTATACAATAGAACAGACGATGAATATCATAAAAAGTTTGTTCAAGAACAATTTGTAAAATATTACAATAACGGCTATTTAGAAGAAAAGGAGGAAGAACAATTATATTGTGAACACTGTAAATTGTTTTTAGCAGATCGTTATATTATTGGAATATGTCCAAAATGTGGTTCTGAAATAAAAGGTGATGAATGTGAAAAATGTGGTAGTTTACTTACAATCGATGAAGTAAAAGAAACTAAATGTTCAATATGTGGAAGCAAGACATCATACAAAATAAATAAAAACTTATATTTTAAATTATCTAATTTTCAAAATGATATAAAATTTTTATTAGAATCAAAAAGAAATCTTTGGAGAGAAAATGCAGTTAATTTTACTGAAAGATATTTAAATGAAGGTATACCTGATAGATGTGCATCTCGTACACTTAATTATGGAATTGATATACCTATAGAAGGATTTAAAGATAAAAAATTATATGGTTGGTTTGAAAATGTATGGGGATATGTAACAGCTAGTAAAAAATATGCCGAGAATAATAATTTGAATTGGGAAGATTTTTGGAAGAACACTGGAAATAATAAAATATATTTAATTCATGCTAAAGACAATATTCCTTTCCACTCAGTTATATTCCCATCGTTGTTATTGGCAACAAACGATAATTATAAATTACCAGATAAAATTGTTTCAGATGAATATATAACAATAGAAGGAGAAAAACTTTCAAAGAGTAAAGGTAATTATATTACTTTAAGACATTTATTAGATAATTATCCAGTTGATTCAATTAGATATTATTTTAGTATTAATAATCCAGAGACAAGAGATTTTAATTTTACATATGAAGGATTTATTAATTCTATTAATGGAGAATTATTAGGTAAGTGGGGTAATTTTGTAAATAGAACATTACAGTTTATCAATAAATCATTTGATGGAAAATTAATAAATTTAAAAATTAACGAAACTTTAGAAAATAAATTAAAAGAACTTTATGATGTAGTTGGTAAAGATATTGATAACGGAGATACAAAAGATGGTCTATCCAAGATATTTGATTTTATAAATTATTCTAATAAGTATTTTGATGAAAATGAACCTTGGAAATTAGCAAAAGAAGCTACAAATAAATGTGAAGAAATTTTATATAATTGTTGTAATATAATACTTAATATTAATAATTTATTAAAACCATATTTTATTGAAACAACTAAACGTGTAGAAGGATATTTAAATGTCAATATTGTTGAATGGAGTTATAATAGATTAAGTAGTGTATCTTTATCTAAGGAAATAAACCCATTGTTTATAAGATATGATAAGTCAGTAATTGAAGAGGAAAGAAAATTACTTAATAAATAAAAAATAACTATTTTTTAGATACTGATTTAGATACTTTAAG
>DUPI01000093.1 GCA_012838395.1 Mollicutes bacterium | reverse complement strand
AATCTACTGTTCCTTTGATATGTAATGTTGATGGGGAGATAATTACAGATCAAAAATTTATTTTTGAGAATATTGAAGAAGGTTTACAACTTTTATATAACGATCATCCTAAAATAATGAGTTTACATAAAAAACTAGGCAAATGCTGATTGTAATACCATAAAAAAAGTTGAATTTGATAATTTAATTGGATTTACAATATATATATGCTTAAATGTATCTAATTTAAAAGTTAGGTACGTTTTTAGGTTGCGAATAAAGTAGATAGTTGATAAAATATAATTGGAGATGATAAGATGAAACCAGTTGTGTTATGCATTTTAGATGGAGTCGGAATTAGGGAAAAACAACATGGCAATGCTTTTGCTAAGGCTTCTACTCCTAATTTTGATTATATATGGAATAATTATCCTCATACACTTATCGAAGCGAGTGGGGAATTAGTTGGGTTACCCAAAAATCAAATGGGTAATAGTGAAGTTGGGCATATGAATATTGGAGCAGGTAGAATTGTATATCAACCACTACCTTTTATTAATGAGCAAATAAAAAACAAATCTTTTTATCAAAATAAAAATATCTTAGAAATAATAAATCATACAAAAAAAAACAATTCAAACTTACATTTGTTAGGTCTGGTTAGTGATGGTGGAATTCACTCTCATATTGATCATTTAATGGCACTAATTGATATGGCTGTTGATAATGATATTACTAATTTATATTTGCATTTGTTTTTAGATGGTCGTGATACCTTACCTGATATCGGTTTAACATTTTTAAAACAAGTTGAAAGTAAATTAAAAGAAGTAGGTATTGGCTCGATAGCAACAATATCAGGAAGATATTATTCTATGGATCGCGATAATCGTTGGGATCGAGTAGAACTTGCTTATAAGGCTATTGTTAATGGAATTGGTGAGTCTTATCAAACTGTTGAAGAGTCAATAGAGAATAATTTAAATAGAGGAATTACGGATGAATTTGTTATCCCGGCTGTTTTAGATGAAAAGGGTGTGATTAAGGAAAAGGATGGTTTAATTGCCTTTAATTTTCGACCTGATCGTTTAAAACAATTATTTACGGCAATAACAAATCCTAAATTTGATAAATTTGACAGGATTTTTGTAAATAATTTAAAACTAGTAACAATGATGCCAACTAGTGATGAAATAAAGTCTGTTAGTGCCTTTGTTCCTGAAAAGTTAGATAATACATTAGGTGAATATATTAGTTATAAAGGGTTTTCACAACTTAGAATTGCGGAAACTGAAAAGTATGCCCATGTAACTTATTTTTTTGATGGGGGTCAAGAGAAAAAAATTCCAGGTTGTAAACATCTTTTAATTCCTTCTCCCAAAGTGACAACGTATGATTTAAAACCAGAAATGAGTGTTTATGAAATAACAGAGGGACTATTAAAAGAACTAAATAATGATTATGATTTAGTTGTATTGAATTACGCTAATGGTGATATGGTTGGTCATACTGGTAATTTTGAGGCGGCTGTTAAAGGAATTGAAGCAGTTGATAAATGTTTGGGAAAAATATATAGCAAGGTAACCGAAAGAGGCGGTACTTTAATAATTACAGCTGATCATGGAAATTGTGAATATATGATTGATGAAAATAATAATATCATAACTTCTCATACTACCAATAAGGTGCCATTCATAATTACGAATAAAAGTTATGAATTAAAGGAAGGTTGTCTTGGTGATATTGCGCCAACCATTTTAGAAATTTTAAATCTTGAGAAACCAAAAGAAATGACTAGGAATAGTTTGATAAAAAGGATTAACAAATAATTTACTAAGTTAAAGCATATTATAGCAAGAGGTGATTACGTGTGGAAAATAGGAAATATTAGCATTAAAAATAAAGTAGTTTTAGCCCCAATGGCTGGAATTTCTAATAGTGCTTATCGCAAAATTGTTAAGGAAATGGGTTGTGGATTGGTTTATGCTGAAATGGTCAGTGATAAGGCAATCACTTATGGTAGTAAGAAAACAATTGATATGTTATATATGACAGCAGCTGAAAGACCTATAGCTCAGCAAATTTTTGGATATGATGTTGAATCATTTGTTCAAGCAGCAAAGTATATATATGAGCATATGAAGCCTGACATTATTGATATAAACATGGGTTGTCCTGTTCCTAAAATCGCTCTTCGCTCTCAGGCTGGAAGTGCCTTACTTAAAAACCCTGAAAAGGTTTATGAAATAGTCTCAAATGTGGTTAAAAGTGTACCAGTTCCAGTTACTGTTAAAATCCGAAGTGGTTGGGGTAATAATAGTATTAATGCCGTTGAAGTTGCTAAAGTTTGTGAAAAAGCAGGTGCTAGTGCAATTGCAGTTCATGGAAGAACACGTAGTCAAGGTTATAGCGGTAATGTTGATTTAGATATTATTAAACAAGTAAAAGAAAATGTTGATATACCTGTTATTGGTAATGGTGATATTAAATCATGTTATGATGCTAAAAAGATGTTGGATTATACTAAATGTGATGCTGTAATGATTGGACGTGCTGCTTTAGGTAATCCTTGGATATTTAAAGAGTGTGTTCAATATTTAGAAAGTGGTATTATACCTTCGCTTGTTAGTAAAACAGAAAAAATTGAGATGATTAAAAAACATCTTAATTATTTATTAGAACAAAAACCGGAAAAAGTGGTCGTATTAGAGATGCGTAGTCACGTTTCTTGGTATTTAAAGGGAATACCAGGGGGGGCTGAAATAAAACGAAAATTAAGCAGTATTAAAACGATAGAAGAGTTAAACAATTTATTAGATAATTTTTTAAAGGAGACAAAAAATGATGGCGAGTAACAGTAAACGTTTTTTAGCCTATGTGATAGATATTTTATTAATTGGTATAATAATAGCAGTTATTTCTAAACCTTTGGTTGATAATAAAAAAATTATTCTTTTAAACCAACAATTAAATGAGGTTAATGAAACAATACTAAATAGTGATATGAAATTTACCCAAAACTTTAAAAACTATGCTCAAATAGTTAAACAAATTGATTTGGAAAATGTTTTGGTAAATATTTTTACAATTATTATGATACTTATATATTTTGTTTTTGTTCCATATTATAATAATGGTCAAACATTAGGATCTAAAATATTGAAAACAAAAATAGTTACAAGAGATGGCAGTCCTTTAACTATTACTAAATTAATGGTGAGAAATTTCATTTTAAATGGTTTGCTTTATTTGGCAATTTGTTTAGCCTTCTTATATTTATTTTCTGGTATAATCTATTTTATAATGATATCAATTTTGAGTTTTATCCAATTAGGACTAGCAATTACAAGTGTTTTTATGATATTATATAGAAAGGACAAACGGGGTTTACAAGATATTTTAAGTGAAACAAAAATAATGGAAATTAGTGGAGAGTGAAAAAATGAGACAATTAACTGAACAAGAATTAGTTCGTCGAACTAAAGCAGAAGACTTGAGGAGTATAGGAATTGATCCGTTTGGTCACCGTTTTGATGTGACAACTGACAGTAGGGAAATTAAAAAAAACTATGACCACTTGACTAAGGAAGAACTAAGTGAGTTAAATATATCGGTTACTATTGCTGGACGTATTATGACTAAAAGAGGAAAAGGAAAAGCTGGCTTTATGCATATTCAAGACAAATATGGTCAAATTCAAATATATGTAAGACAAGATAATGTTGGTGAAGATGAATATAACTTATATACTAAAGCTGATTTAGGTGATATCGTTGGAATCGAAGGAACTGTTTTTAGAACAAACATGGGAGAATTGAGTGTTCAAGCTACTAAGTATATTCATTTAGTTAAAGCTTTAAAACCGTTACCTGAAAAATATCATGGAATTTCTGATCCAGAACTAAAATTAAGAAAACGTTATTTAGATATTATTATGGATCCAGAAGTGAAAGAACTTTTTAGAAAAAAGCAACAATTTTGGGCAACTATTAGAAATTATTTAATTGAAAATGATTTTTTAGAAGTTGAAACACCAGTTTTAGAAAACAGTGCCGGTGGAGCAGCTGCTGAACCATTTAAAACTTATCATAATGCTTTAGACTTGCATGTTTTTTTAAGAATTTCTATGGGAGAATTATGGCAAAAAAAATTACTTGTTGCTGGATATGATAAAACTTTTGAAATCGGTCGTCAATTTAGAAATGAAGGTATGAGTCCTGAGCATTTACAAGATTATACTCAAATGGAATTTTATTGGGCCTATGCTGATTATAAAGATGGTATGGAGTTCGTTAAAGAAATGTATCGTCGAATAACTAAAAATGTTTTAGGGACATCAAAGTTTACTTCCAAAGGTTATTCTATTGACATGGATGCTGAATGGAAAATTTATGATTTTGAAACAGTAATTAAAGAAGGAACTGGAATAAGTATTTATGAAGCTACTAAAGAAGAGGTTATAAATAAATTAAAAGAACAAGATGTTGAATTTGATCCAAATGTTCCTTATTGGCGCCTAGTTGATATTTTATGGAAATTAGTACGCAAAACATTAAAAGGACCAGGTTTTTTAGTGGGACAACCAGTTGAATTGAATCCCCTTCCCAAAAGATTAAAAGAAGATCCTCGTAAAGTCGCGCAGTTTCAAGTTATCTTGGCAGGATCGGAAATGGGGAATGGATATACTGAGTTAAATGACCCAGTAGATTTAGAACAACGTTTTAAAGAGCAAAGAGAAATGGCGGAGGCTGGCGATGAAGAAGCTCATGAACATGATGCCGAATTTATTGAAGCGCTTGAATATGGAATGCCACCAGCATTTGGTTT
>DUPI01000025.1 GCA_012838395.1 Mollicutes bacterium | reverse complement strand
TGTATTAACATATAATTATGATATAATAATTATGGCTTTTCAAAACACACGATATTGATTTAAATGCCGAGTGCCAAATTGGTGGTGTTTAAAGTTGAGATATCGGAGGAAATAACAAAAGGAGGAATGAAAAAATGGCAGTAGTGTCAACCAATTATTTATTGGAAGCAGGTGTTCACTTTGGTCATCAAACCAAAAGATGGAACCCAAAAATGAAGGAGTATATTTATACTTCTAGAGATGGAATCTATATTATAGATTTACAAAAGACTGCAAAATTAATTGAAGAAGCATACAATGCTTTGTATAATATTGCAGCAAATGGTGGTAAGGTTTTATTTGTTGGAACTAGAAAGCAAGCTAGTGACGCAATTAGGGAAGAAGCATTAAGATCAAATTCGTTTTATGTAAACGAAAGATGGTTAGGTGGAACTTTAACAAACTTTAGAACAATTAGAAGAAGAATTAAACGTTTAGAAGAAATTGAAAAGATGGAAAAGAATGGCACTTTTGAATTGTTACCAAAAAAAGAGGTGGTAGGTCTTCAAAAGGAATATGAAAAACTAAACAAGGTGTTGGGTGGAATTAGAGATATGCACAAGTTACCAGCAGCTATGTTTGTTGTTGATCCATCTAAAGAAGAAATTGCGATTAGAGAAGCAAGAAAATTAAATATTCCAATTATTGGAATTGTCGATACTAATTGTGACCCAGACATGGTTGATTATGTAATACCAGGTAATGATGATGCAATTAGAGCCGTTAAATTAATTACAGCAGTTATGGCTAACGCTATTAATGCTGCAACAGGTGGAAAAATCATTGAATTTACTTATGGTGAAGGCAGAGAAGAAAATGAATCAACAATTATGGAAAAAGCATTAGAAACAGTTGGACGTAAAGAAGATCGTTCATCAAGATATGATAATCGCTATAATCGTTCAAGAAAAAATAATCGCTATTCTAATCGTTATAGAAGACCACATGACCAAAAAAATGCTGAAGAACCACGAACTTCCGAATTAAAAGCAAAACCAATAGAAAAAGAAGTTACTCAACCAATTAAGCCAATTGAAAAAGCAACAGTTGCAAAAGTTGAAAAAGCCGAAGTACAACAAGATTTATCTAAATTAAAAGTTGCTGAACTACGTGAAATGGCTAAAACAAAGAGTATTAAAGGATATTCATCAATGAAAAAAGCCGAATTAATAGAAGCTTTAAAATAAATTAATATATAAAACTACAAGGAGGAATAATATGATAAGTGCTAGTTTGGTAAAAGAACTAAGAGAAAAAACTGGGGCTGGAATGTTAGATTGTAAAAAAGCTTTAGAAGCAAACAGTGGTAACATTGAAGAAGCAATTAACTGGTTAAGAGAAAGAGGAATTTCTCAAGCAGCTAAAAAAGCGAGTCGTATTGCAGCAGAAGGATTATCAGCATCAATTATTGATAATAATAAAGCTGTAATTATTGAAGTGAATTCAGAAACGGATTTTGTTGCTAAAAATGAAGAATTCCAAGAATTAGTTAACACAATGCTTGAAACAATAGTTGCATCTGATGCTAAAACAATGGAAGAAGCACTGGAATTACCAACAGACAATGGAACTATTAGTGAATTATTAGTTGCTAAAACAGCAAAAATTGGTGAAAGATTAAGTTTCCGCCGTTTTGAATTAGTAACTAAAGAAGATAATCAAGTTTTTGGTTCATATATTCATATGGGTGGTAAAATTGCTGTATTAACAGTTTTAGAAAACACAACTTCTGATGTTGCTCGTGATGTAGCAATGCATGCGGCAGCAATGAAACCAAGTTACATTCGTCGTGATGAAATTCCGGCTGAAGTACTTGAACAAGAAAGAACTATTTTAAAAGAGCAAGCAATTAATGAAGGAAAACCAGAAGATATTGCTGCTAAAATGGTAGAAGGAAGAATTAACAAGTTTTATAAAGAAATTTGTTTAGAAGAACAACCATTTGTTAAAGACGGAGATGTTGATGTTCAAACATACGTTAAAAATAATGGTGGTTCAATTGTTCAAATGTATCGTTATGAAGTAGGCGAAGGTTTAGAAAAAAGAAATGAAGATTTCGCTTGTGAAGTAATGAGCCAAATTAAAAATAATTAATAAAAAACATCCTATTTTTCAACTAGGATGTTTTCTAATGTTTCAATACAATTTGTATTTAACTTAAGTTCATTACAAATTTGCTTGTATTCCAAATGATTTATTAAAAAAGTATAATGAATAAATTCACCAAAGGACTTATCAATAATTAGACTATCTTTTAATAGATAGTCTATTTTATTTGATTGGTCATATTTAAACTCAATCTTTAGTTTAAACCCATCAATTAATTCGATAATATTAGCTGTTTTTAAACAATCAACAACTGAGTTTCGATAGGCTCTAACTAAACCCCCAGCGCCTAATTTTATTCCCCCAAAATATCTAATAACAACACATAAAACATTATTTAAATTGTTGTTTTCTAAAACACTTAAAATTGGAACTCCGGCTGTCCCACTTGGTTCGCCATCATCATTGAACCGCTTTATATTTCCGCATATATAAGCATAACAATAATGAGTAGCACCCGTATGCTTTTTCTTTAAATTATTAAGTTCATCCTCAACCTCTGTTTCGTTATTTATTTTTATTAAATAAGTAATAAACTTTGATTTGTTAATAACAATCTCATTATTAGTATTTTCTTTAATTGATAACATATTATCACCAAATTAATTATACCTAATTATA
>DUPI01000024.1 GCA_012838395.1 Mollicutes bacterium | reverse complement strand
TTAATTTCAATAAAGTTGCCTTTCTACCGATGTAAACTAATTACTTTCCTTCAGATGTTATTGTAAAGTATATTGATTAATAATTTGATACTTAAATATATTTTTAAATAAGAAAACCCTTGTTATACAAGGGGTGTTTTTCATAATGGTGGACAATACAGGATTTGAACCTGTGACCTCTTGCATGTCAAGCAAGCGCTCTAACCAACTGAGCTAATCGTCCATATAATTTTATTATATAATATTTACCTCTTTTTTACAATATAAAAAAGGGATATTATTTTTTTATCCCTTTTAGTCCTTTACCACCTTTTAGGCCATTAAAGTTACTTAAGATATTAGTATCAAATGAATAAATTTTTTTACTTTTAGTCTTAAAATCTTTAATAGCTATTGATAACATTTCATCTAATAATTTTTTATACGGCTTATTTGTTTTTTCCCATAAATAGAATGATAATGATCCGGGAATTGTATTTGGTTCATTAACATAAGCTTTCTTTTTCTTATTATCAATTAAGAAATCAATTCTCGCTACTCCACTTAAATTCATTACTTTAAATGTTTCTTTTGCTAATTCTTGAATCTCTTTATATAATTTATTATCAATTCTTGCTGGTATTACACGATTAGTAGCGACCATTCCTTTAGTAGTGTCACCCTTACTTTTACCAATATATTTATCAGTGTAAGTTAAAAACTCCTCAGTAGAAATAACTTCTTCAATAACACTAGCTTCTTGATATTTATAATTACCAAGTACACTACAATTAACTTCTACTAAATTTTCAATTACTTTTTCAACAATAATTTTAACGTCATATTTAATTGCTTCTCTAACAGCTTGGTCAATCTTACTTTCTTCCTTAACCACTGTTATACCAACACTACTACCTAATGTTGCTGGTTTTACAATAACAGGATATCCTAGCTCCTTAATTTCATTTAATATTTTTTCATTTTCATCATAATAATTTATATCATAAAACCAAGTATATGGGACAATTGGTAAATTAATTGAACTCATAACTTGTTTCATAATCACTTTATCTTGTCCAATTGCAGAAGCTAAAACTTTGCTACCCACATATGGAATTCCTACTGTTTCTAAATAACCTTGAATTGAACCATCCTCAGTATTATTTCCATGCATAATTGGAAACATAATATCTAACTCTTCTACAACTCTTTTAAACATCCCTACTGTTTGTAATACAAAGGTACCATTTTTCTTATAAAACGCAACTTTTTTGGCATACCTTTTTAAATGTTCAAAATCTTTATAAACTTCGATATCCATAAGCATTTTCCCTGTATACCAAATGCGATCTTTACTAATATAAATTGGTACTATTTCATACTTTTCAGGATCAATGTATTTCATTGCTTGAACAGCCGTAATAATACTTATTTCGTGTTCAACTGTTTCTCCACCAAAAATAACTCCTACTTTTACTTTCATAATTTCACTCCTATTCATTAAATATATCTGGTAAATCGTTTTCTAATAAAACATAAGTTTCTTTTCCTTGTAGTTCTTGAATTAATAAAAAAGCTTCTTTAACATCATTTAGTATGTGAATGTGTTTCTCCTTATACTTTTTTTCTATTAATCCCTCTTTTATTGGGGTAGTTTGCTCCTCCCCTATCAATATAACTTCATCAGCTACATCAGCAATATAGGTACCAAATTCTTTATTTAAATTGTATTGTTCCACTCCTAAATCAATCATTCCTGGCGTTACCACAATTTTTTTACCAGGCATCATCGATAATACTTCTAAGGCCATTTTTGAACCAACTGGATTTGAATTATAGGCATCATCAATAATATTAATGTTCCCATATTTTTTAGGTTCTAAACGGTGTGGTATTGAATTAACCGCTTTTACTCCTAATTGCAACTGTTCAATTGTTAGTCCGAATTCACGTCCAAGAGCAATTCCAGCTAAAATATTATATATGTTCGCCTTACCTAATAATTTAGTTTCAAATTTATACGGTTTTGAATCACCGCTAAAATAAACATCAAAAGTCATACCGGTATGTGATAGTTTGATGTTATCAGCATATATATCAGAATCTTTATTTTCTATACCAATCCATATTATCTGACAATCATTTTCTAGTTCATAGTTTACTTGATACTCATCATCACGATTCAAAATTCCGATTCCATCACTAGGTAACGATTCTATTAATTCAAATTTGCCTTTTTGAATATTCTCCCTACTACCAAAAGATTCTAAATGAGCGACACCTACTTTTGTCAAAATACCATATTTAGGTTTCATCAAATCACAAAGTTCTTTTATTTCACCAAGTTTAAAAGCTCCCATTTCAGCAATAAAAATCTCGCTAAACTTATCTAAATAGTTATTTACTGAATTAATCAAACCGTAAGTGGTATTAAAATTTTGAGGTGTAGCAAATGAATCAAATTTAATATTTAATATATCATTTAAAATATTTTTACTACTAGTTTTACCATAACTTCCAGTAATACCAACAACTTTCATCGTACTCATTTGTTTTAATTTTCTAACAGCTCTTCGTTTATAATAATAAAACACTTGTTTTTCTATAGGTTTATTTATTATATTAGCTAGCCAAACAATTAAAAAATTAATGAATATTAAAATAAATGCTGTTATTTGATAAAATAACACATAGTTTATATTTTTGAATTTGAAATAATAAACAACAAAAGGTAGTAGATATAAAAATAAAACTGTTGCTATTAACCTTCTAATTCTTTTGGTTATCACTAATGGTTTTTTAGATTGTTCATATTTCATTTCCTTAAAATATAAAGCACCAACTATTAAATATGATAAAGAATAACTTATAATAGAAATAGTATTGTTTAAATAATAATTTCCTAAAATGATTAATAAAACTGATATTTCTGTTATGTTAAAAGCCTTTTCAAAATTTTTGAAAATCCATTTAATATAACGATTTCCATCATTATACCAATTTTGTTGAAGCATATGTAGAGCTTTTTTAGTACGAATAATAATATAAAAAAGAATTGGTATTAATGATATTATAAATACTTTCATATTCATTTATTATTCCCTCCTAACAAGCTTTTAATCATATTAACAACTTGATTAACTTGCTCTAGATAGGCATAATGAGTGGCACCTTCTAAAACAACTAATCCAGCATCAGAAATTAACTTTTCTAATTCGTAAGCGTCTTCTAAAGGAACTGCTTCATCTAAAGTTCCCCACACAATTAAAGTTGGGCACTTAATTGATTTAACATTCTCACTAATATCTAAATTAACTGTATTCACTAAAACTTGACGCATAATTGGACTAGCATTTCGGTAATCCGTTGAACCCATTCTCTTTTTAGCAAACTCCTCAAATTTATTAAGAACAGGTATCTTTTTTAAACCTTTAAGTACTTTGGTTTTAATAGACATTTTATTTGCATTTGCTTTAAAGGGACTTCCTAATACGACCAGTTTATCAACATCGTAATTACTAGCATACAATAAACTTACTTTTCCCCCAAATGAATGACCTACCAAAGTTGGGCACTTAATATCAAGTTTTTCTAATAATTCCTTAATAGCCTCCATATAATCCATTACTGACCAAGGATATAATGGTTCATCACTTTTACCATGACCTGGTAAATCAATAATAATTATTTTATAATCATTACTTAAACGATCTGCTAAAGGTTTCATCATTTCAATATTTTGACCCCAACCGTGTAAAAATACAATTGGTTTCCCTAATTCATTACCATAAGTAATGCAATTAATATTAATATCTTTAATTTTCATAAAATCACCATATAATTATTATATCTTTTTTTATTTGTATAGTAAAGTTTTTATATTGATTTTATTGCTCAAATGTCAAAGAAAAAATAAAAAGACCAACATTTATTGATCAATATTATTAATTATCTTTTTCTACTTTTATTTTATCTTCTTTTATTTCAACCACCGTTACATAAGTATCTAACGGGATTTTCTTATCAGCTTCGGCAATCCAAACCTTACCATCAACTTTTACCTCTCCTAATTGTTTTTTAGAAATGGGAGAGATTACTTGTCCCCGCATTCCTAGTAAATATTTAACATTTTTTTTATGGCGATATTTCGCTAATAACTTTAATAAAATTGGGCGAGTTGTTATAAACAATATTATTCCTAGTATAATAAAAACTAGAAATTGAATAGCAAAATTATCGACAAAAAAACTTAATATCAACGAGACTAAAGCACTGGTAACAAACCAAATAGTTGTTAAATGAATAGTCATTAATTCTACTATTGTTAATAAAATAACAATTGCCAACCAGATATACATCATTATAATCACCTACGAACATTATACTATTATTCAAGACGTTTGACAATATCACGACAAACTTTTTTATAAATTTGAGCAGCACTTTATATTTTTAATGTCAAATAACTTCCTTTATTTTATTTTAAATTTGGGATGGTCTCTTATTAATTTTTTCACATCTTTATTAGAAGCGTATATTTTTATTTTACCTATCGTAACGCCGTACAAATCAATTTTTTCAACTTCTCCGTTTAATCCATAATTCTTAAGTATCTTTTTAAATTGTGTTTCAAATTCAAAAGTATTTATAGCTATCGTATTCTTTTTAAAAGCATAATAATTACTTTTATTAAACAATTTCTTTTCATACAGATAATTTAATTTAGGGTAAATACCTAATACTTTAATATTACTTTCATAAAAATAATTATTTAATGTTTTGGTAGTCACGTATGCATCAGCAACATTTAAATTATAAATTTTATATTCACTATCATAATTTACTGAGTTTTCTAAAAATACTGGTTTAACATTGTTTTCTTCACGAAAAGATATAAGAATATTTATTACCAAAATAAACATAATTATTGTTATTATCCTTTTTATCATATTGAGTCCTCCATATTGTTATTTTAACCCAATACGACAAATTTACACAAAAAAACTATTTATTCAATAGTTTTTTCTTTTTCCGCTAACTTTTTATAATAATTGTATTTCTTCATCGAATCCTTTTTTTGTTGCTCAAGTAACTCTTCTGCTTGTTCTGGATTAATTTTTTTAAGCATAGTATAACGAGTTTGAGTATTTAAAAAATCTTCATATAAATCAAAATCAACATTTTTACTATCAAGCATAAATTCTTCCGTTATTGGATTATATCTAAATATTGGAAAATATCCGGATTTTGTTGCATCTTTTTCATTTTCTAAACTATTAGACATACCACCTTTAATTCCATGAGCAATACAAGGAGTATACGCAATAATTATTGAAGGCCCATTATAAGAAGCTGCTTCATTAAAAGTTCTAATTAACTGCATTGGATTAGCAGCCAAACTAACTTGTGCGACATAAACATGTGGATACGAAAGCGCGATTCTCGCCAAATCTTTACGTGCCACTTGTTTACCACTGGATGTAAATGGCGCTACACTTCCTCTTGGACTAGCTTTTGAAGATTGACCTCCCGTATTTGAATAAACTTGAGAATCAAGTACTAAAATATTAACATTATCATTACTTGCTAGAACATGGTCAATACCACCAAATCCTATATCATAAGCCCATCCATCTCCTCCAATTGTCCAAATAGTACGACTCTTAATATAATCTTTTAATTCGATTAATTCTTTTGGAACTTTATTATAATCAATGTTTTCATATACTTCTTTCGTAATATTAAAATCTTCAGGATTAGACAACCATTTTTCAAACCATTCTCTATTGGTATTATCTAAATTATCTTCCATAATTTTTCTAACACGATTGCGCATTACATTAGTTGCCACTAACATTCCATAGCCATATTCAGCATTATCTTCAAATAATGAACTTGCCCACGGAACAGTATATGGCATACTTGGTGCACTGGCTCCATATATTGATGAACAACCAGTAGCATTGGCAATAACCATACGATCTCCAAATATTTGGGTTAATAATTTAATATATGCTGTTTCGCCACATCCAGCACAAGCACCGTGAAAGAAAAATTTAGGTTCTTTTAATTGAGTACCTTTTATAGTAGTAGCTGGAAGTATATTTTTTTCAGTTATATTATTAAATAGATAATCAGCAATATCTTGTTCTTTGTTCCTTATTTCTAAAGATAAATCTTTTGGTACTAAAGCCTTTTGCCCACCTTTACCTGGACAAATATTTATACATAAACGGCATCCAGTACAATCTTTAACAGAAACACTAATAATATAGTAATAATCTTCTAAACGCTTTTCAATTGGCTTAATACATCTTTTTTTGACATAATCAGGAGCATCATTATACTCTTCTTTACTTAAATGAAATGGACGAATTACTGCGTGAGGACAAACAAATGAACATTGAGTACATTGAATACAATTACCACTTATCCAACTTGGAACAATTTCGCTAATAGCACGTTTTTCCATTTCCGTGGTGCCCCCATCAAATGTACCATCAGGATAATTTAAAAATGCTGAAGTTGGTAATTCATTCCCCTCTCGTCTTGACATCACTTCAAAAACACCATCGAAAATATTATTTGATTTCGGATAAGTTTCATCAAGATTTATATTTACTTCTTTTAAGTATTCTAAAGTATTATCAATAGCGTCAAAGTTGGCCTTAACTACTTGTTCACCTTTAACTGAAAATATATCCTTAACCATTGCTTTCATTTCTTTAATCACAAAGTCATAATCAATAATATTAATAACTTTCATAATAGCCGCTTGCATAATTGTACTAATACGATTTTGAAGCCCTGATTTACGAGCTAACTCATAAGCATTAATAATATAAAACTTCACATTTCGTTCTATTAATATTTTTTTCATTTCTAAAGTTAATAATTTTTGAACTTCAGTTTCTGATTTAGAAGTTGCTAAAATAAAGATTCCATTATTAGCAATATTATGAATAACTTTAAAATCATCCAAATAACTATCTTTAGTAACAACTACTAATTTAGGATTTTCAGTATAATATGTTGAGCGAATTGGTTTTTCTGAAAATCTTAAATGTCCTAATGTAACACCACCAGATTTTTTAGAATCATATTGAAAATATCCCTGAACATAATTATCAGTATTGTCTCCAAAAAGCTTAATAATTGATTTGGCAGCAGTAACCATTCCATCACTACCATAACCATATATAGCAAATTCCTTAGAATTAGTTATTTTAAAATCCGGATCAACTTCTAAACTTAAATTAGTAACATCATCAACAATACCAATTGTAAAATTATTTTTAAGTTCAGATGCTAACATATCATATACCGCTTTTATTTGACGAGGCGTTGTATTTTTACTAGAAAGTCCATAACGTCCCCCAACAATAGAAATTGATTTTCCTTTTAAAGCCGCCACGATATCCAAGTATAATGGTTCACCTAAACTACCAGGCTCCTTAGTTCTGTCTAATACCGCAATTCTTTTTACTGATTTTGGAAGTACATTTAATAAATATTTTTTACTAAACGGTCGATATAGACGAACTTCAATTAATCCTATATTATAATTTTGTTCATTTAAATAATCTATAGTTTCTTTAATTGTTTCATTAACTGACCCCATTGCCACAATAACATTGGAAGCTGTTTCACTACCATAATAATTAAATGGTAAATAATTGCTACCGGCTAACTTATTAATTTTTTGCATATATTCATTAACAAGATCAGGTACTTCATTGTGAAACTTATTTCTAACTTCCGTTGCTTGAAAATAAATATCATCATTTTGAGCCGTCCCTCTAGTTATTGGTTTATTTGGACGGAGTGCATTATCCCTAAATTTTTTCAAAGCATCATAGTCAACTAAGTTCCTATAATCCTCAATATCTAAAACATCAATTTTTTGAAGTTCATGACTTGTTCTAAAACCATCAAAAAAATGCATAACCGGCAAAGATGATTTAATAGCCACTAAATGCGCGATGGCCGATAAATAGGCTGTATCTTGAACAGATGATGATGCCATCATTGTAATTCCCGTTTGACGAGTAGCATAAATATCTTGATGATCACCAAATATGCTAAGCGCATGAGTTGAAATTGATCTTGCTGCTACATGAATTACTCCTGGAAGCATTTCACCTACCATTTTATAAATATTAGGTATCATTAATAATAACCCTTGACTAGATGTAAAGGTCGTTGTTAATAATCCAGTTTGAAGTGAACCATGAACCATACCAGCAGCCCCTGCTTCACTTTGCATCTCAACAACTTTAACAGTGTCATTAAACAAGTTGAGTCTACCAGCATTACTCCAATAATCAACTTGTTCTGCCATCGGACTAGATGGAGTAATTGGATATATACCAGCAACTTCAGTAAACATATAGGCATTCCTAGCACAAGCCTCATTACCATCAATTACTATTTTTTTCTTCATGTGATACCTCATTTCTATCATATATATAGTATACTATATAACCAGTCAGAATAAAAGTCATTTTAAAATTTACTCATTATTTATAAAAGAAAAAGATCAAAATTGTATTTGATCTTAAATAGTTAAAAAGATAGTTTATTGTTAGTCTTTTGGTTTAAAAACTAGGGCAAAGATAAAGGAGAAGAAAACGGCAAAGATAATACCCGCTGATATTAAATCAAACATTCCCATAACTAAACCCATAGGGCCAAGATTAGAAGCTTTAGCTAATGCTCCATGAATTAATAAATGACCAAAACTAGTAATTGGTATTATTAAACGAGCTTTAGCAAAATTAACAATTTTATCAAAAAAACCTATTGCTGTAAATAAACAACCAAAAAAGATGAGAGTTGCTATCATAAAAATGGTTGCTTCTGATGAGGAAATATCCAAAATATAAGAATAAAATTGCACTAAAAACTCACCAAGCATTCCCATTAATCCTCCAACACCAAAAGCAATCATTCCGTTATATAAACGGTTTTCTTTAGGTGTATGCTTATCTACTATTTCTTTATATTTATTCGCATCCATAAATTACCTCCGCTAATATTATGGATTTTTTAATTTTTAATATACAAATTTCACCAAATTAAAAAGTAATATTTGTTATTACTTTTTATTCATTCAATTGATTTCTTAATTTTTCTAATATTTTTTTCTCTTTACGAGAAACTTGAACTTGATTAATACCTAATGCATTAGCAACTTCTGTTTGAGTAAAATCTTCAAAATAACGCATCTGAATAATATTTTGTTCAACATTATCTAGTTTCTTTATTTCTTCTTTAAGAGCAATTAGACTATTTAAATCTAAGTTATCAACTTCGGCAATTGTATCATATAAACTTATATCTTTAGATTCACCGGTGTTAATGGGTTCATCAAAATTTTTATGAGCATTTATAAGACCAATCACCCCAACTTGAAATAAATCATCCTTATTTTGATATCCTTTAAAATAATGAGAAATAGAATAAATAAGATTTTGATTGTCGACTACTAAGTTAGATACATTATTGTTCATATATTTTCTCCTTATGTAAATTTATTATATTTATTGCTCCTATTTCATCACTTGTCTCATGCATATATTTTAATAACCTACTATTTTGAATTCGTTGTCGAACTAATGAATTGTTGATTCCGCATAAACAACCGTAACCATTATTAGCTTTTACAATTTCATAATTGTATAATAAGGCATTTATTCCTTTCATATCAATAACATTTAATTCATCAATATTAAAAACAACATTCTTAATACCGTTATCTTTTACTAAAGAAGTAATTTCCTCATTTAATTTAGCAACTGTACCTTTAGTTAATTGACCATTTAATCGAACAAAGAAGATTCCCTTGCGACATTCAGTATTAATTTCTAAAATAGTATCACCTCGTTAATCTAATTTAGCACACAAATTATTCTTATTATACAGTTTCGACAAAAGTAGAATATTATTTATTCCGACTTTTTATTTATTCTTCGTTGTTTGCAATACTTAACTAACCCTACTAATAAAAATATAGTAATTGGAAATAAAATTAAATTGTAACCCAAAAATTTCTTTTTATTAAATTTATCCACTTTCTTCGTCACCTCTTCATCTTCATTATTAATGTTATTTTTATCTTTTTCATTTAAATTATTAATCAACTTTGAAGAATCCACCAATTCATCTAGTGTTTCCTTTTTCATGATTGTATTATTTTTCTTTATGTTATTTAAATTTGTAACATTATTAAAATCTAATTTTTCATTACTTTTATTCACCTTATTAGATTTATGGTTTTCGTTATCCGTGTGGTTATCACTTTTGATAGAGTCATAAGTTAAGTCCTTGTCATCCTTATCCTGTATATCTAGATTTGGTTCTTCTTCATCTATTGGATCATTATCATCTTCACCCGGTTCAGTTGGATCAGGCTCTTCATCATCTATTGGATCAGCATCATCTTCACCCGGTTCGTCTGGATTTGGTTCTTCTTCATCTATTGGATCATTATCATCTTCACCCGGTTCGTCTGGATTTGGTTCTTCTTCATCTATTGGATCATTATCATCTTCACCCGGTTCAGTTGGATCAGGCTCTTCATCATCTATTGGATCAGCATTATCTTCACCTGGGTCATTTGGGTCAGAATTATCATTGTCATTACATTTACAATTATTATCCTCAATGTTAACATAAACTAATCTGTCAATTGTACCAAAAGGAAATATATATGAAACATCATATATTCCGTTTTCATCATAATTAATTGTACTACTTATAGTCATTTCATTCGTTGTATTTTCAACTACAAAATCCTCTAATTTTTGATTTTTATCATTAATTATTATTTTCTTTTTTATCGTTACCCTGTCTCTATATCTTGATTGATAATATTCAATCTTATCCAACTCATCTTTAATCGGAAATCCTAATGGAGCATTTGTATAATAATCATTAGCATATACTCTAATTAATTTATAATAATGAAAAAGAGTATCTTGATACCGATATTCTACTTTTTTGTCTATCCTTCTAGTTGTTGTGGCAACAACAGGATTATAACTTTTTACCTGTCCATCCCATTCTGGTGATACTAGATTTATCTTATCTAATTGATGTTGAATTTCATTATAATCATCGTAATTATTGTGTTTAAAAAACATTCGTGATAAAACCTCACTATAAATATTACTATTTAACGATTCTTCTCGACTAACACTTATCTTATATTTTTTTTCCCATTCACTAGTATCAGTTATATAAAATAAAATATTTAAATCTGATAAATTATAATATTGACCCAAGTCTAATCTTAAATATCCACCCCAAAGCACGTAAGAACCTTCATAACTTATTTTTTGGTTAGTTATTTTTTCATAAAAGTTTTCACTACAACCTTCACAATAAATGCTATAAGGTATATTTACTCCATTAGCACGAACAAATATTTCATTAATATTTAATTGGTGCATATACCCATGTAAATCAGTAAAATGAATATATCTTACTTTTTTCATATCCTGATAATAATAAACGTCTCTAGTTTGAATATTTCGTCCAATTTCATTATTAGGAATCGT
>DUPI01000092.1 GCA_012838395.1 Mollicutes bacterium | reverse complement strand
GGATTTATTGGTATTGGTATTGTTTTATCAATTGTTAATTATTTATTATCAGATATTTTCACGATAAAATTAACGTTATCATTTTATCCATTATTTATTATAATACCTGTTATTTTTATGATTTTAGTAATTCTTTTTTCTTCTTTTTTACCAGCTAGAAGGGCTAGTAAAATAAGTCCGATTGAAGCGATTAGATTAAATGATGACATTAAAATAAAGGCTCAAAAAATAAAAGTTCCGAAATTAGTTGGCAAATTATTTGGTGTTGAAGGGGAAGTTGCATATAAAAATATTAAGCGCAACAGAAAGAAATATCGAATAACGATAATTTCATTATTTGTTAGCATTGTTATGTTTATTAGTTTTTCATCATTTTTACAATATGGTGAAAGTGGAACATCTAATTTTCTTAAATTGGTTGATTATGATGTAAGTGCTAGTTTAGTTACAAAAGATCGAGATATCTTTGACCAAATAGTAAATCAGGTAAATGTTCAAGAAAATTTAATAGATGTTTTTGCTTTTGAAAGGATAAGAGCATTTACACCAAATTTTTCAATTGACGATTATCATCCGCATTTTAAAAAAGTTATTGATTTATACCAAGATAATGGATTTGATTATTTGGGCAGTGACATTGAATATGGTATGGTAGTTTTTTATAAAGTAGATAATGATAGTTATCTTAAATATAAGAAAACTCTTAATTTAAAAGATGATCAACCAATATTTGTAAATCAATTTGAATTGGACACTTATTTTCATAATAAACCTGTTACAACCAAAGGTAAATACTTACAAGACGTTAAATCATTAGAACTTGATGTTTGTAAGCGTGATGAAAGAGACTTTGAGACAGAAGAACTAAAGTTTAAATGTTTTACTAAATTAACTGATTTTGGAGAAATGGATTATATACCATTTGGTATGGGGGTGTCTTTGCTTAACGAGACTCCAATAATTATTTTATCACCTACTATGTTTGATAAAATGGTTCAAGAATTAACAGAAAAAAATAGTGATGATTATTTTTATGGAATAGAACAAGAATTTAGAATTAAAACTAGTAATCCTAAAGAAATGGTTGAGACATTATCAACTTTTGAAGACCATCCAGAACTTGATTTTATAAAGATTAATAACATTGTTGAACAAACAAGAATGGAAAGAAATTTAATGCTTGTTGTTAAATTATTGTTGTATGGTTTTATTTCACTTGTAACTCTAATTGGTGTAACGAGTGTCTTTAATACTATTAATACTAGCATCGCTCTTAGAAGAAAGGAATTTGCAGTTTTAAGAAGTATTGGTTTAAGCCCTAAAGGCTTTAATAAAATGTTAAGTTTTGAAACAATTATTATTGGTTTTAAATCATTATTATATGCTATTCCAGTATCGCTGGGAATTATCTTATTAATTCATAATTCAACTGGTGAGCTTGTTAACTTTTCGTCAGTAATGATTCCGTGGAGAGCTATTTTAATATCAGTTTTAGGAGTCTTTACAATTGTTACAATGACAATGCTATATGCTACTAAAAAAATAAAACAGGAAAATATCTTAGATTCAATAAGGGAAGAAAATATTTAATTTTAAATATTATTCTAGAATAACAATTTAATGTTTAACACCATTTAAACTTAGTAATTTAGATGGTGTTTTTTATTTTAATGTTTGTCAACTAAGTAAAACCTATGCTATAATTAGTTGTAGGTGATTGTATGACAAAATATGACGAAAGTTCAATTAAGATATTAGAGGGACTAGACGCAGTAAGAAAAAGACCAGCTATGTATATTGGTTCAACTGATAAAAAAGGACTTCATCACTTAGTATGGGAAATTGTTGATAACAGTATTGATGAGGTTATCAATGGTTTTGGTAAAAAATTAAAGATAACAATTAATGAAGACCGTAGTATTACAGTAGAAGACGAAGGAAGAGGTGTACCGGTTGGTATGCATAAAAATGGTTTGTCTACACCCGAGGTAATTTATACTGTACTTCACGCCGGGGGAAAATTCGAGACCGGTGGATATAAAGTGTCTGGTGGCCTTCACGGTGTTGGTGCCAGTGTTGTTAATGCTTTAAGTGAGTGGATGGAAGTAACCATTAAAAGAGATGGATGTGAACATTATATTCGTTTTGAAAATGGTGGTAAAACAACAGTTCCACTTAAGAAAATAGGTTCTAGTAATCGAACTGGAACAAAGGTTACTTTTATGCCGGACCATGAAATTTTTGGTAGTTTTAATTTTTCCTTTACTACAATTTGTGAAAGAATGCAAGAATGTGCTTTTTTACTTAAAAATTTAACTGTTGAAGTAATTGATGTTGAAGATAATAAACAAGAAGTATTTCATTATGATAATGGTTTAAAATCATTTGTTGAATATATTAACGAGGATAAAAAAACGATTCATGACGTAGTAAGTTTTTCGGGTGAAAAGGATAAAATTAATGTTGAAGTTGCATTCCAATATACTGATACTTATTCTGAAAATATTATTTCGTTTGTTAACAATGTTAAAACAAATGATGGTGGTACTCACGAGATTGGTTTAAAAACAGCTTTAACTCGTGTTTTTAATGAGTATGCACGTAATAATAATTATTTAAAAGG
>DUPI01000023.1 GCA_012838395.1 Mollicutes bacterium | reverse complement strand
TTCCTCCTTTTGTTATTTCCTCCGATATCTCAACTTTAAACACCACCAATTTGGCACTCGGCATTTAAATCAATATCGTGTGTTTTGAAAAGCCATAATTATTATATCATAATTATATGTTAATACAACAATTATTGTTCTTTTTCGAATAAATTTCAACTGGGAATTAAAATCTAACCTAAGAATATTTAAAAATAATTTTTTTCATTGTTACTTCTCTCTTCGGTAAATAATATGACCACACCATTTTTTTCCTTCTTAATATAGGTTGCTAGTTTATTATTTAACACTAAATAAATGATATAATAATGGAAAATAGTTTACTTTTTTTATACCTACTTTTATATAATATTAAACATTGATATAATTGAAGAAAACATATTCGATACTCCGTGCATCAACCAACTTGGATAAATTGAGGAATCAGCTAATTTTTCATTTATATAACCCATAAACCATGCAATAACACCAGTGAATAAGAATATAATAAAGGATTTATAAAATCCTGCAACTCCGTAAAACATCACTAAGTGAAGAAGTCCAAACGTTAGACTTTGAATAAAGTTTCCTAACTTAAACCCAAATCCATTAATTAAAACTTTAGTTAAAAAGCCTCTGAAAAATAGTTCTTCAGTAAAAGCGGTTTGAATGAAAGCATAGATAATAGCAGGCAACAATGCTTTAAATCCAAGACCTGTAAAATCTGAAGTTGCAATTTCCAAATCTTTCACCATAATTAACATACCAATAGAAAGCATTAAAAATAAAATAGTAGTTACTAAAAATAATGTTATAAATTTCCTTTTATCTGATATTTTTGGTTTTTTAATACCAATCCATTCTAAAAACTTAATCTTTTTTCTTTTGGTTATAAACCACCATAGATATGGAATAATTGAAAATAAAATAATTTGGATAATAGAACTGATAATAATATTAATTATTAGCATAAAGTGACTCCTTTGCGGAATTTATTATAATAAATTATTATCAACATCAAACTCATAATTTTTATAATAATACTTACGATCTTCTTCGGTAATCTTACGAATTACCTTACAAGGATTTCCAACTGCAATAATGTCCATAATTAATTTATCAATTCTTTCCTTTTCATGTGGTTTTAAGTGATTGTATTCATATATTTTTAATTTTATTTTCATACGTTCTTCAGGTAATCCATCTAACCAAGCTTTATATGGTAATTCTTTTAACATTCTTTCTTTTTGATTCATATATTCTCCTATTCTTTATTTAATAATAATTAGTTCAATTATAACCAATAACTCCCTATACGAAATATTGAAAAAAACTTACTAGATTTTTATTTCTAGTAACAGAGGAGTGTGATCTTGCCTTGGACCAGAGTCGATCATTTCAGATTTGATTACTTTTTCCGCAAGACGA
This sequence comes from Mollicutes bacterium, assembly GCA_012838395.1. Taxonomy (GTDB): domain Bacteria; phylum Bacillota_I; class Bacilli_A; order RF39; family UBA660; genus DUPI01. The sequence continues at coordinate 1,447 of DUPI01000023.1, read as the reverse complement.
TTACTAACCAGCCAATAATCAATTCTCCAACCAGAATTGTTAATTTTACTTGTTACTGAACGTTGAGCCCACCAACTATAAACTCCTTCTATATCTCCATGAATATAACGAAAGGTGTCTGTAAAACCTTTTGCCAAAAGGTTTGTGAATCCTCGACGTTCCTCATCAGTGAATCCTGCTGAACGACGATTACTGTTAGGATGAGCTAAATCTATTTCCTCGTGCGCTACATTAAAATCACCTGCTGCAATAACTGGTTTATCTTGGTCAAGACTTACTAGATAATCTGCATATTTTTCATCCCAAATTTGACGTTCTTCTAAACGATTCAAACCATCACCAGCATTAGGTGTATATACTTGTGTCAAGTAAAAATCATTAAATTCTAATGTGATGATACGACCTTCAACATCCATGGTACTTGGAGCGCCAATTACAGGAAAACTAGCTTTTGGTTTTAGACAATTCTTATATAAAAACATAGTACCAGCATAACCCTTGCGTGCTGGTTCTACTGAACTATTCCAAACAATTTCATAATCTGAAAATTTTTCTTTTAAAATTTCCAAATGTTGTTTACTAGGTCCTTTACTTGATAATTTTGTTTCCTGTATAGCAATAACATCTGGATTGTATTCTATAATCTTATTTAATACATTTTTAGACATTAAAGCACGTGCCGAATCACTAGTTAGTGCGGCATTTAATGAATCTATATTCCACGAAACTAACTTCATTTTACATCCTCCACTCTTTTTTTAGTTTAGTCATTAAAACTACATTTTCAACATGCTGTGTGTTAGCGAACATATCAACTGGTATTATGATTTCAAGCTTATAAAGTTCTTTCAGTTTTTCAAGATCTCTTGCCAAAGTTATTGGATCGCATGAAACATATATAATTTTATTTGGACTATATTTTTTTAATTTAGCAATAATATTATCATCAAGTCCACTTCTGGGTGGATCAACTACAAAAATGTCAGGAATAACTTCTAAATTATTAATAACCTTAGTTACATCTCCACTTATGAAGTCAATATTATTAATATTATTTAATTCTTTATTTTTGATTGCATCATTTATAGAATCTTTATTTATTTCAACACCTATAACTTTTTTACAATAACGGCTTAAATATAGTCCTATTGTTCCAGTTCCACAATACAAGTCAACTATTGTTTCATTACCTTTTAAATTAGCTAATTCAAGCACTAAATCATATAATTTTAAAGCCTGTTCAGTATTTATTTGGAAAAATGATGATGGAGATATCATAAACTCTAAATCATTCATTTTCTCAATTATATATGGTTTCCCATATATTACTTGATAACTACTATCATATTTAACAATTGAGGTAACATATTTACTTAAATTTTTAATTATTTCTAATTCATTAATTTTTCCACTCGTATAAATTACAAGCATAATTTCATTTGTAAAT
>DUPI01000022.1 GCA_012838395.1 Mollicutes bacterium | reverse complement strand
GTATTATTGAATACTATTAATATGATTTATTATTTACCATGGTTATTATTGTTTTCAATACCAACAGGAGTAATTGTAGGTACAATTAGTAAAGAATTAGTCAATTATTTCCAAAAAGAATTGCAAAGCAATTGAATTTAATATATAATTTATATGTATGGTAGGAGGAATAACATGAAGAAATTTTTAGTTACATTAATGATCTTCGCACTTGTTTTAGTGACAGGTTGTACCAAAGTGGAAGATATGGGAGATTACAAAGAGGGAACTTACTTTGGTACTTATACTGATAATTATGGTGGTAGCGAAAGTGTTGCTACAGCAGTTGTTTACGTTGATGAGACAGGCAATGTTAAATCAGTATTTTTAGACACTACTCATGTCAAAGACGGTATTAATACCACTAAGAAAACATTAGGTGACGATTACAATATGAAAGTCGCATCACCAATTGGTAAAGAGTGGCACGAACAAGTGAAAGCTTTAGAAGACAAAATTGTTGCTGAACAAGGACTTGATTGGCTAGAATGGTCAGATGAAGACCAAACTGAAACCGATTCAGTTAGTGGTGTAACAATGAAAATCAATGCTTTATATAGAGCAGTTGAAGACGCTTTAAATCTAGCGAAATAACAAGAAGTTTACTTCTTGTTTTTTTATGTCAAAAATTAGTCAACTTTATTATTAAATTATTTCATGATATAATTATTATGGTGAAATACATGTATAAAAAAATGACAATTATTAGTTTGCTATGTTTATTTGTTGATCAAACAACAAAATATATAATTACTACTAAAATGAACTTATTTGATAGCATAAATATTATAAACTCATTTTTCAAAATTACTTATGTTAGAAATTACGGTGCTGCTTGGAGTATTTTAGAAGGTAATAAAATATTTTTAATTTTAGTAGCATGTAGTGCTTTGTTTTTTATTTATTGGTTTTTTATTCGAAATGTTAAACTCAACCGCAGTGAGATTATTATATATGGAATCTTAGTAGGTGGAATATTTGGAAATTTAATGGACCGCATTATGTTAGGGTATGTAGTTGATTTTTTAGACTTTAATGTTTTAGGTTATAACTTTCCCATTTTTAATGTTGCTGATATTTGTATTGTAATATCAATTAGTTTAATAATCATAGCTATTTTGAGAAAGGAGGGAAAATCGTGCAAAGATATATAGTTGATAGCAAGTTTGTTCAAAAGCGTATTGATACTTATTTGATTGATGTTTTAAAGCTTAGTCGCAATAAAATCCAAAAATTAATCAATACAAGCGATATTTTAGTAAATAATAGTAAAGTAAAAAGTAGTTATCTTTTAAAAGAAGATGATGTTATTACTATTAAACAACAAGTGGATAAAGAACTTGAAGTTAATCCTGAAAAAATAGATATAAATATTGTTTATGAAGATGATGATATTATTGTTATAAATAAAGATAATGGCATGGTTGTCCATCCTGCCCTTGGTAATGAAAAGGGGACCTTAGTTAATGGATTATTATATTATTATGACCATTTAAGTGATATTAATGGTGAATTAAGGCCAGGTATTGTTCATCGAATTGATTCTTTTACAACTGGGCTTTTAGTTGTTGCTAAAAATAATGAGGCACATCAAGAATTAGCTAAACAATTAAAAGACAGAACTATGGTTCGAAAATATTATGCTTTAGTCTGGGGTGTTATTAATAATGATACAGGTACTATTGATGCTCCAATTGGGCGAGATATTAATAATCGAAAAAGACAAACAGTAACATCAATAAATAGTAAAAAAGCCATAACTCATTTTAAAGTAATTAAAAGATTTAAAGAAACAACTTTAGTTGAGGCTAGTTTGGAAACTGGTCGAACCCATCAAATTAGAGTCCATTTTAATTATATTAAATATCCTATTGTAAACGATTCTGTTTATGGTATAAAAAAAACAATTGATGATTCAGGTCAGTGCTTACATGCTAAAACTTTAGGGTTTAATCATCCTAAAACAGGGAAATATTTAGAGTTTGACAGTGAACTTCCAAATTGTTTTGTTAATATTATGCAAAATTTTGCATCTAAAGAAGACAAATAAAAAACCTTTACATAATATAATAAAGATAGTAAAATATTACAAGAAAGTGGTGATATAATGAACGGAATAATGAAAAATGAATTTGACGAATTAATTATCAAACTATTACATTACTTTATAACTGAACAAGGATATAATCCAATCATTTTGCACGGTGCGAAAGATGAAATATGGTTGGAAAACTTAAATGGTGATTATCAAATAATTAGAATTGCATCTAATTATATTCATAACAAAGAACAATTAGATTATGATATATATAAAACAAGTCGTATTATGAAAGATATTAAGAAAAAAACCTTCTCCCTTCATATAAATACATTAAATATATTTTTAAATTTAGGTGAGAATGTTAATTTACAAACTAATCCTGATGATATAACTTGCATTAATGTAAAAAATATTAACGATTTAAGTAAGGAAAAAGTTTTCCAAGAATTTTTCCCATCAATTACTAATAAAATAGATTTTAAAGAAAAAGGATTGGAGCTATTTATGAAATTAACAAGTGATATTAATAAAAAGAATGAAGAAGATGCTAAGCGAGCTGAAGATATTTTTAAAATAAAAAAACCAACGGTCACTTTGGCGTTGATTTTTATTAATGTGTTAATTTTTGCTTTAATGTATATCTTTGGTAACGGAAGTACTGATGCCTTAACTTTAATAAAATTTGGAGCTAGTCATAGGGATTTAATAAGAGCCGGAGAGTATTATCGACTAATAACTAGTAGTTTTCTTCATATTGGTCTTATGCATTTAGCTTTTAATAATTATGCTTTATATATTATTGGTCCTCAATTAGAAAGTTTTTATGGTAAAATTAAATTTTTAATTATTTATCTATTTAGTGCTATTATCTCAACTCTACTTTCAATGCTTTTCTTTGGTGGGGTGAGTGCCGGAGCATCAGGTTCTATTTTTGGACTTCTTGGAGCCTTATTGTATTTTGGATATCATTATCGAATTTATTTAGGTACAGTAATAAAATCACAAATTATCCCCTTAATTTTAATTAACTTATTAATTGGTTTTACTTTGCCAGGAATTAATAATGCAGCTCATATTGGTGGTTTAATTGGTGGAGTTTTAATATCTATGGCTATTGGTGTTAAATACAAATCAACTAAAATGGATAAATTGAATGGTTGGATAATGACCGGTATATTTACTGGGTTCTTAATATATTTATCATTTATAGGAATATAAAAAGCCAAACAAAATAGTTTGGCTCTTTTTTATTATATTAATATTTATAATTTACGGTATAAACCAATAGCTCTACCTAGAATGCTAATGTTACTTAAAATTATTGGTTCCATGTAGTCATTTTCAGGTTGTAATCTAATGTGGTTTTTTTCTTTGTAAAAGGTTTTTAAAGTTACTTCACTATCTTCAGTCATTGCTACAACTATGTTACCATTTCTAGCTTCTTTAGTTCGTTCAACAATTACAATGTCACCGTCATAAATTCCCGCATTAATCATACTTTCACCATCGACTAGAAGTGTAAAAACTTCTTTATTGTTCGGAATTAAATAAGATGGTAATGTAAAATATTCATCAGGATTTTCAATTGCTTCAATTGGTGAACCAGCCGTAATTTTTCCTAATAGCGGTACTTTTGAAACTTCTTCATTGTTATCAATGTATTCATTTTCTACTAATAATTCAATCGCTCGATTTTTAGTGCTTTCTTTTTTGATAACACCTTTTTCTTCCAAATTTTCAAGATGGGCATGAATTGTAGCAGGGGATGAAACTCCCATAGCCTTAGCAATTTCTCTAACTGTTGGTGGATATCCATTAGATACTATATATTTTTTTATGTATTCTAATATTTCATTTTGGCGATTAGTTAATTTAGTCATTATAAATTGACCTCCTTCAATATCTTACATATACATATTAACACAACTTTACAAAAAAGTCAAACGTTCGTTCGCTTAAGCATTGACACGAACAATTGTTCGTGATAGAATGTAGTTAATAAGGGAGGGATAAGATGTTAGATTTATTAAAAAATAAAATGATGTTAAGTTTTATTATCTTCGTCTTAGCAGTAATATATTTAGATTCAGCTAACACCAAAAGATTAGAAGAGATGGATAAGAGTGTCGAAAAAAATCAAATAACAATTAATAATAATTAAGCAAATTTCTTTATTAATAATCCTTTTTTTGATATAATTGATATACAATAAAGAGGTGGAATAATGAAAGAAAAAGTTAATTTTGATCAGATGACAATTAATTATTTAAAGTCTTTAGCAATAGATATGATAAATGAAGCAGGGAGTGGTCATCCGGGAATTGTATTAGGTGCAGCTCCTATCATTTACACGTTATATAAAAACCATTTGAATTTTAGTACCATTGATCCTAATTGGATGAATCGTGATCGCTTTGTATTGTCTGCTGGTCATGGTTCGGCATTGCTGTACGCAACATTATATATGGCTGGATTTAATCTTAGTTTAGATGATTTGAAGAAGTTTAGACGAGCAGGTTTCCCAACACCAGGTCATCCTGAATATGGCGTTACTAGTGGTGTTGATATGTCTACTGGTCCACTTGGACAAGGAATAGCAAGTGCCGTTGGAATGGCTCTTGGTGCCAAAATAAATGGTTCAAAATACAAATTACCAAAAGACAATAAAATGTTTAGTACTGACAAACAAATTTTTGATTATAACGTTTATGTATTATGTGGTGATGGGGATTTAATGGAAGGTGTAGCTTATGAAGCAGCCTCATTAGCTGGTAGTTTAGAATTAAACAATTTAATTGTCCTATATGATTCAAATAATATAAGTTTAGACGGACCAACTGTTAATGCCTTTACTGAAAATGTCTTAGAACGTTTTAAAGCCTTAGGTTGGAATACTGAACTTGTTAAAGATGGCGATAATATTAATGCTATTAATAAGGCTATTAATCGGGCTAAAGCCTCATCAAAACCAACTATTATTGAAGTTAAAACAATTATTGGTGCCGGTTCATCGTTAGCTGGTACTCATGAAGTACACGGTAAAGTTTTAGGTAAGGAAGAAACTCTTCGTTTAAAAAAAGCTTTAAATCTTCCAGAAAATACCTTTTATGTACCTGAAAATATAATTAGTTATTTTAGAAAAAGTATAAGTGAGCGCTACAAAAAGCATTTTTACGCCTGGGATGATAGCTATAAAGAATACGTTAAAAAAAATTACAATGGTGATTATAATTATTTTAACAATATTGTAAGTAGTCGCTTTAATATTAATATTATCAATATGAATTGGAATTTTTCAAGTGAATCAAAAGAAGCCATTAGAGATAGCAACGGAAAAATCATGGTTAAGTTATCAGAGATAATTCCAACCTTTGTTGGGGGAAGTGCCGATGTAGCGAGTTCAACTAAAACTTATTTGCATAAGCAACCTGATATTACTAAAGATAATTATAATGGTAAAAACATTTGGTTTGGAGTGCGTGAACATGGGATGGCAGCTATAACGAATGGTCTAGCCTTAACTGGATTGCGTCCATTTTGTTCAACATTCTTAGC
>DUPI01000091.1 GCA_012838395.1 Mollicutes bacterium | reverse complement strand
TAATATTTAATTGGTGCATATACCCATGTAAATCAGTAAAATGAATATATCTTACTTTTTTCATATCCTGATAATAATAAACGTCTCTAGTTTGAATATTTCGTCCAATTTCATTATTAGGAATCGTCTCGCTCCAATTGCTATAATTAGTTACAATAAAATCACTTGTATCAATATACGGATACATGGAATTATTTTTATTTATTAAATAATAATCACCGTATTCTTTCTCTTCTTTATAATATCGATAAGCAGTTGTTTTTCTAACATCAATTAAGTCATTCCCTTCAATATAAGATTCGGTATATGGACCATAATCTGAATATTTTGAATAATAAGTTTCAAAATCAGCATTAACACTATTCATCAAAATAGTTGCACCAATAATTACTATAGCTATCTTTTTCATAGTTACCTCCCACTAATAACATACTTGCTTAATTATTGGTTTCCTTCAAAAAAAAGATTAGTTTTCACTAATCCTTTTTTATTTTATTTATAGTCTTTTCATTAACATATACCACTATATCAATATCGAACAAACTTTGATATTGATATATTTCACGGTTTTTTAATTGTTCAATAATATCATTAATAACTTTTCTGAAATGTACACGATCATGAATATGAAAATCAATATATGTTGTTTCCTTATTTGAATCACGATATATATCTTTATTTATTGAAACATATTCATCATAATAACTAACATCAATAACAACTTCATTGTCGCGCAACTCATTGTCTACTAATAATTTAACATCATCGCTGTAGTTAATAACTATTTTATCATCATTAATATGCTCTTTATAAGTCATCGTCTTTTTGCTATAACCTATTTCTGGTAATTTATCATAATACTTAATACTACTAATATAATCAAATGTAAATAATGAACCAACGGTTATAAACATCATTCCAATTATAAGTGGAAATAAATAAGTCTTTTTCTTATAATGTATAAAATTTGAAAATGCATGATATATATTAGTAAAAATAACTATAAGACCAATAATAATTATTAAAATACCATATATCCCAACACCTTTAATCAATAAATAAATAACAACGGCTAATGTTAGGTATAGACAAATATTAATGAAAAGTAACGGTAATAAAATAATCACCCCCACCAGCATGCGAAAAATATAAGTAATATTATGGGTATGTTTTATTTCGTTTTTTTTTACATTTATATTGTCATTCGAAACCTCTTCTGGTTTATCTTGATTTTTTATTTTCTTTACCTTTTCTTTTTTTGTTGGTTGTTCATCATTTAACTTCTTTAATTGGGTTTGAAAGAAAACATAACCTAAGGCTAGACAAGAAACAAAATATATAGACCAAACAATCATTTTCCAAGTAAAGAAAATAAATCTTCCAATGGGATTGTGACCGAAATCTAAAATAACAACACCTGTATCATATAAAATATGAAAAGGGATTTTCAAAAACATTAAAACTACCATTAGTATAAAAAATTTAATTAAAATTTCAAATACTTTTTCCATTGTAAGGTTATCATTATTACTATTTTTTATTTCTTTTATAATTTGTTTAGTAGCTGCTGCCAATTTTTGGGCGACTTTACGAATCCCTGCTTCTAATCCTTTTAAAACATCTGATCCATTTGTTTCATTATTATTTTTCTTATCATAATTAGGATTTATTTTATAAGCTTTTAATATTTCATTAGTTAATTCATCTATATCCCCAAAATCCTCTATAGCTTCGGCAACTGTTTTACCATTACGAACCTTTTCTTCAATTATATCTTTATATTCATTAATAATATCTTGTTTTTCTTCATCATTTAAAATATTTAATCTTCTTTCTAATTCACTTAAAAATTGTTTCTTAGTCATCAACAACACTCCCCTCCATAAATTTATTCACTGATTCGGAAAATAATCTCCAAGAACTAATTAATTCTTCCATTTTTTCTCGACCAAGATTAGTTATTTTGTAATACTTTCTAGGTGGTCCTTCATTAGATTCAACTAAATATGTATCAAAATACTTTTCATTAGTTAATCTTTTTAATAATGGATAAATGGTCCCTTCGTTTATATCAACAATTTTAGATACTTCTACAATCAATTCATAACCATACATATCCCGCTTATTAACAGATACTAAAACAATAAGTTCTAATACACCCTTTTTGAATTGAATATTCATACATCACCTCAATACCATTTTATATTAGGTATCTAACATTGTCAAGTAGTATTTAAAAAAATATAGAAAATAAGTATTTAACCTACAGTGATATATCACTATCATTTCTTATAAATTCTCTTAATATTTTAGTAAGTGCTCGTTTTTCAATTCGCGAGACATAGCTACGAGAAATCCCCAACTCTTTAGCTATCTCCTTTTGAGTTATCTCGTTATTATTATTTAATCCATATCTTTTTATAATAATTTCCTTTTCCCTATCGGATAAAATATTAAAATATCTTTTTAG
>DUPI01000021.1 GCA_012838395.1 Mollicutes bacterium | reverse complement strand
TTTTATGAAAATAAAAAACGTAAACTTAGTTATAAGTGCTGTTAGAAGAAGTCAATATCCGACGGATGAACTACCAGAATTTCTATTAGTTGGAAAATCAAATGTTGGAAAAAGTAGTTTTATAAACACAATAATAAATCGTAAAAGTTATGCTCGAACTTCTTCAAATCCTGGAAAAACACAAACAATTAATTTTTATTTGGTTAATGAAAATTTTTATTTAGTTGATGCACCAGGTTATGGCTATGCTAAATTATCTAAAAAGATTCAAAAGAAATTTGGATTAATGATGGAAGATTATTTAACAAATCGTACTCCATTAAAACAAGTATTCATGTTAATTGATTTTCGCCATAAACCATCCAGTGATGATATTATGATGTATAATTTTTTAAAGCATTATAAAATACCTGTAACAATTGTGGCTACAAAAGCCGATAAAATAGGAGTGACTTCGCATCAAAAACAACGCAACTTAATTTTAAATGAATTAGACTTAGTTGTTGGCGATGATTTTGTTGTTTTCTCAAATGTTACTAAAGAAGGTCGCGATAAAATCTATAATAAGATTGAAAGAATAATATAGCAATCCCATAATTGAATATTTATCATAAAATATTTAAGGTGATGCTTATGAAAATTATTCTTGATAATGATAATATAAAAGTATATTTAAATAAAGAATATACCAAAAAAATTGATGTTAACAACCTTTCTGAGTTTGAGGAATATTTTAGTCGGATACTTTTAAGACTAAAAAAGAAATATCAACTTGAAATAAGTGGTTATTATGATTTAAAAATTTTGTATGATGAATTTTATGGTTTTGCAATAACTATAAATAGGCATGACTTTGAATACCCAGATTTTTTGGATCGTCAAGTTGATTTTGATTTAACAATCAATAAAACAAATTTTTTCATGTACGAAATAAGTGATCCGTTTGAGATTGACCATAAACTATTAAAAAATATTATGATATACATATACAACAAAAAATTATATCTAAAACTAATATCGGATATCGGATCTTTAGAAATGGGAAGATTATTAGAATTTAGCAATCTTATTAGTGGTGAGGAAGTTGATCAAATCATTAATAAGGGTAAAATAATTTTCAACTGAGTGTATGTTTATACACTTTTTATTATATAACAATGAAAGAGGTGAAGTATGAAAAAACCAGTAGTTGCCCTTGTTGGAAGACCTAACGTTGGTAAGTCAACATTATTTAATCGAATAGTTGGTAAAAAAATTTCTATAATAGAAGACATTCCTGGAATAACACGTGATCGAATTTATGGAAGTGCCAGTTTTTTAAATTATCAATTTCATCTAATTGATACTGGTGGGATCGATGATTCTGATGAACCATTTAATGATGTTATTAAAATGCAAGCAGAACTTGCGATTGATGAAGCAGATATTGTATTATTTGTTGTTGATGGAAAAGAAGGTTTATCAACTAATGATTTTGTTGTGAGAGATATGTTACTTAAATCTGGAAAAGATGTTATTGTTGTCATTAATAAAAGTGATACTAAACAATATAAACAAAATATGTATGATTTTTATGAATTAGGATTTGAACATTATTTTCCGGTTAGTGGAGAACAAAATAGCGGAATTTATGATTTGTTAGAAGTTATAACTAAAGACTTTCATAAATATGAAGAAGAGGAAATCGAGAGTAGTGTTGTTAAGTTTTCAATTATTGGACGTCCTAATGTTGGAAAGAGTAGTTTAGTTAATGCACTCTTAAATGAGGAAAGAGTGTTAGTAAGTGATTTCGCTGGAACAACTAGAGATGCCATCGACACACCATTTACATATTATGGACAGGAGTTTGTGGTTATAGACACAGCTGGAATGCGAAAAAAGGGAAAAATTTATGAAACTATTGAAAGATATAGTTTACTTAGAGCTTTAAAAGCAATTGATCGAAGTGATGTGTGTGTAGTTATTATAAATGCTGAAGAAGGAATTATTGAGCATGATAAACATATTGCTGGTTATGCTGTTGAAGCTGGCAAAGCAATTGTTCTGGTGGTTAACAAATGGGATAC
>DUPI01000090.1 GCA_012838395.1 Mollicutes bacterium | reverse complement strand
TATCAAAACTAATTAATAAATAAAAACCAATTATGAGTCCTACAACAAAGACACCTAATCCTGAGAAAAATGCTCCTAAAAAGTTAACAACTGATTTAGGCATAGTACTAGGCAATTCAGTAGCTAATTTTTCTATTGAATCAAACATTTCTGTTTTGGCAGGAGTCATATTTATATTACTAATGTTTCCAAACTTATCAAATACAGCACTTATCCAATCTCGAACTGTCCCTAAAATGCTAGGAACACTTTTGGCAAAATCATTTACTTGTTCTAAGAAAACCGGAATTATAGCACTTAATAAAATTGCTAACGTTACCAATATTAAAATATAGGCAATTGTAGCACCAAAGCCCCTTCTAATTCCCTTTTCTTTCAAATATTTAACAAAAGGATCAAACAGCCAAGCTATACCTATACCAATAAATAATGGTAAAATTATTTTAAGAGTTTTTAAGATAAAATTAATAATATTTAATTCTTTTAATAATACTGTAATAGCATAAATACCAAGAATAAATACAAAAATATATACAATTTTAAGAATTTTTTTTCCTAATATTATTATTTCATTTAAATTTTGAACATCTAACTCTTTTAGTTCCTTTTTTTTCCTAAACATTTTTTCACCTTTTAATACCTTCCGTAACGCGTACTATACCAACCACCTTCAGGTGGGAAATTAATTATAGTTGCTGGATTAAGCGCATGGGTTCCAAAACTCCAAAAATCTTGAGCATATGTACCCTGAGCGATAGCAAAGTGAAGATGTGGACCTGTTGTACATTGGTCAACACCACCAGCATACCCACCAACGGTTCCAATAACAGTATCTTTTGATACCACTTGATTTACGCTTACATATATTTTAGCCATGTGCATATATCTAGAAGCATAAGGTCTGCCATTTATATTATGTTGTATAGTTACATAGTTACCACCACAAGATGAACCCCAAGTAATTCCAACAACACGACCATTTGCCGTTGGGTAAATATTTTCACCAGCTATTCCCCCAATATCAATCGCGCGATGATCTGAGTAACAAAACCAACCACAAGTTATTAATCCTCTCATTGTCGGTCTTGCAAATGAAACATCTCGATCAATTCTTGAACATTCACTTAATACATGATGAGGTTTACAACCTAATTTTTCATAATTTCTAATTGTCGCTTTAGCATCACGAACTTCTTCAGATAGTGATTGTGTGTTTTCACTAAGTTCAACAACTCTATCTCCCAATTTAAATTGTTCTTGACGTAACTCTTTACGTTTTACAATAATGTTTTGCTGATGAACTGCTAATTCTTTCGATTTTCTTTCCTGTGAAGCTATTAATTCATTCATATCATCTATTAATTTATTATTATGGTTTATAAATTGTTCAGCAGTTGCAAGACGCTTAATAAAATCTGCCATACTCTTAGCTCCAAAAGCATATTCCAAATACATATTTTCCCCAGTTGATAGTTGGTAATATTTGACAAACTCCTTTGTTTCTTTGTCCTTTGCAATAATATCGTCATTTAACTGTTTAATTTCAGTATGAATATTCTCAACAGTACGTTCAATATCAATTACTTCTTTATCAATACTCTGAATATTGCCTTTTATTTGATTTATTCTATTTTCGGTCATACTTTTATCACTATTAATTTCATCTAATTCTTTCTCTAATTTAGATAAATTATTATATAAATCTCTTAAAGTTTTACCATTCGCCTTTACATTGACAGGCGATACAAACATTGGTATCACAAAAACAACCATTAACACTGCATAACTAAATTTTTTTATCATAATACCACCTCATGATAATATTATAGCAAAATAATCAATAAATTACTATTATATCAATAATAATTAATATAAAATTGTAAAGTTAATTACAAAAAAGATAACACTAGAAACAGTATTATCAATTCAATTAAAAAGTTTATATCCAGACACCAAACGCGATAGCTGCCATGCTTAAGATTAATCCACAAACCCAAAACATTTTCACAATATCTTGTTCGGCCCACCCTAGTTTTTCAAAATGATGGTGTAGGGGTGCCATTAAAAACAATTTTCTCCCTAAAAATCTAATTGATATCATTTGGGCGATGGAAACTAAAGTTTCAACAACAAAAACACCTGCTACTACAATTAATGTTATCTCATGCGAGGTTAAAATAGCAACACTGGCCAAAGTTGCACCTAAACTTAATGAGCCGGTATCTCCCATAAAAACTTTAGCTGGATGAGTATTAAAAAATAAAAAGCCAAATAAGGAACCAACTAATACAAAACAAAATACCGCAATAGATTCACTTCCCGGCATTTTAGTTCCCCAACTAATTAAGGCGAATGCTAGAAAGGCAATAGCGGATAATCCTCCGGCCAAACCATCAAGACCATCTGTTAAATTAACAGCATTACTACTTGCCACTAAAACAAAGAGTAAAAATATCCCATAAAACCAACCCATGTTAATTTTAATTCCTAAAGTATAAATATATAAAACAGGGTCATTACCACTTTTCATAAAAACAAAGAAGAAGACTAAGGCTATTAGTAATTGACCTAATATTTTTTGAATCTCAGTCAATCCCTCATTATCTTTTCTTTTAATACTTAAATAATCATCAATAAAACCTAAAATAGCATAGGCAACAAAAACAAACATTACAATAAATAAATTTTCTGAATAATCAATTTTATCGGTTAATAAAAATATTATAATTGTAGCAATGGTTGGGATTATAAATATTAAGCCTCCCATTGTTGGTGTACCTTCTTTTTTCTTATGATTATTTTGTAAAAAAACACTAATCCTTTGTTGTACTTTTATTTTTCTAAGTAATGGAATTAATATTAATCCAAAAATAATTGCTAAAATAAATCCTATCATCATAGCTAAGACTGCTTTTGCTAAAATTAACACGAAATCATCTCCTAATTATGTCTAATACTTTTTCTCTATCATCAAACTGTATCCTCTCTTTACCAATAATTTGATACACTTCATGACCTTTTCCGAGTACTAATAGTATATCATTATTAACTAACTTTTGTACACCCTTTTTTATGGCATTATTTCGATCAATTTCAATTTCATAATTATTTGTAATCAAATTTTTAACCATATCACTTATAATTACACTCGGGTCTTCATCTCTAGGATTATCACTTGTAAAGATTACTTTAGTTGATAAAGTGGTCGCGATTTTACCTATAAGGGGACGTTTTTCCTTATCTCTATTTCCCCCGCAACCAATAATTGTATATATATTGTTAACATTCATTTCCTTTACAGTATTTAGTATGTTAGTAACCGCATCAGGAGTATGAGCATAATCTATTATTATTTTATTATTCCCGTGATTAATAATATCCATGCGACCAACAGGAGCTTTTAGTTCACGAACAACTTGCTTAATCAAATCTTTTTCTATGCCTAATTCTTTTAACAATATAATTACAACTAACATATTGTAGACGTTATATTTACCTAATATTTCAATTATATATTTAGTTTTTTGACCATCGTCAATTGCAAAAGTAGTCGTATCATCAATAATTTCATAATTAATTATTTTGTAATCACTATCAGAAAAACCATAAGTTATATTTTTATTTTCAGATAATAAAAAATAATTAAAGTATTGGTCATCCTTATTAACTATAGCTTTTCCTTGAGGTTTTATATTTTTAAATAATTCTTGTTTAGTATTCGCATAATTATTTGTTGTTTTGTGATAATCAAGATGATCTTTTGTTAAATTGGTAAATACAGCATAATCATATTTAATTTCTAAAACCCTTTTCATCGCTATAGCTTGACTACTAACTTCCATAACAACATATTTACAACCTTTTCCGTAACTTTCTAAAAATAATTCATATAAATCTAATATATCAGGGGTCGTATTTACTAAATCCCTAACTTTTTCATTAATATAAAACCCAATCGTTCCAATATAACTACATTTTAATCCTAATTTATTTAAAGCTTGATGTAACAAAAAACAAGTTGTTGTTTTACCATTCGTACCCGTCATTCCAATAATAGTTAATTCATCAATTAAATAACCATATTCCTTTTTTAAATATCCCTTTAAAAATTCTCGTGTGTCTGGCACCATAACTGTTTCAACGTCATAAAGTCCATGTTCCACAATTACCATTTTTGCTCCATTTTTTATAGCATCTTCAACATATTTATGACCATCGTTGTTAATTGTTTTTAAAGCAATAAAAATATCCCCTTCTTTAATCTTTCTTGAATCACTTTTTATTTTCATAAAAAAACACCTCTTTATATTAACCTATGTTTTTATATAAAGATGGTGCTTTATTGCTATTTTTGATTTAAATATTCCATTACTACTTTTCGGTCATTAAATGGTATTTTTTTATCACCAATAACCATAAATTCCTCATGACCTTTACCTAAAATTAATAACGTATCATTAGTATTTAATAAGTTAATCCCTCTGATTATTGCTTCCTTACGATCAAAAATTACTTCATAATTATTTCTAGTTATACCTTCTGTCATATCAGCTACAATTTGATTAGGATCTTCAGTATGTGGATCATCATTAGTGATAATAGCATACTTACATTGTGTAGTGACAATATCCAACATCATCGGTCGTTTTGTTCGGTCACGATCTCCAGTACAACCAAACACTACATAAATATCACCTATTGCTACTTCTTTAACTGCCTTTATAACATTAGCAATAGCATCAGGAGTATGAGCGTAGTCAATAATAATATTATTTATTTTATACTTAATATTATCCATTCTGCCACTTGGCGGATTTAATTCCAGTGTTATCTGTGCGATTTTTTCAAATGATTTTCCCATTTCTTGTAAAAGCGCGATGACACTTATAAGGTTATAGATATTATACTTACCAATTAATTTGGTTTTTATTTTTCTTATTTGATTATTATGTTTATATTCAATTATCGTTTCTAAACTTTCTGAACTGTAATCAATAATTTGATAATCACTTTCATTAAATCCATAAGTGACATTCTTATTTTTTTCTAGTAAATAATAATTTGAAAAATCATCGTCAACATTAATAATTGCTGTTCCAGTCTTTTTTAAGTTTTTAAATAATTCTTGTTTAGTATTCGCATAATTTTCCATTGTTTTATGATAGTCTAAATGATCTTTTGTTAAGTTACTAAAAATTGCATAATCAAACTCAATACCCGCTACCCTTCTGTAGGCAATTCCTTGACTACTAATTTCTAGCAAAACATTTTCACAACCACGTTCATAAGCAGTAACAATCATGTCATATATATCAATAATATCTGGAGTAGTATTTGGCAAATCCTTTATTTTTTCCTCTATATAGTATCCAACTGTTCCCATATAAGCAGTTTTAGAACCAATTAAGTTAAGAGCCTGATATAGCAAATAACAAATTGTTGTTTTACCATTTGTTCCTGTTACTCCTATTAAATTAATTTTATTTACAATATCACCATAATTATCTTTTAAATAGGTTTCTAAATAAGTTCTAGTATTTTCCACTATCATAGTTTCAACACTATAACTACCCTCTTCAGCAATTATTTTAATAGCTCCATTAGAAATAGCCTTTTCTATATAATCATGACCATCACTAGATATACCTCTTAGGGCTATGAAAGTATCCCCTGGTTTAACTTGTCTTGAATCAGATTTTATACTAATCATATGTCACTTCCTTAATATAATTATTTTACTATATTAAATTATTATTTACAAGGCACCAAAAAATAAACCGTAAAGACTCTGTTTATTCATTTTTAATTATAGCTTTAACATC
>DUPI01000089.1 GCA_012838395.1 Mollicutes bacterium | reverse complement strand
TTAAAATATAAGAAACAGTTTTGTATAAACTGTTTTTTTATTAGATATTTAATGTATTATTAATTTTCTGACTTTTTTCGACAAAAAACCCAATTTATGTTGACAATTTATTTGCGTATGATAAAATATAAATGTATACTACGACAAGGATAAAGAGTGTATGTTGATCGTATACAATTCGAAATAAAGGAATATGTGTTAAGAACGGCTAATAAACATATATAATTTTATTTCGAAAATTGTCAAAAAGGAGAATAGAGGGAGAGAATTATTTATGCCAAAACAAAACAAAATGCGAACAAGACGCGTAAAAAACCTTATGGTTGTATGTACTTTAAGTGCTATGCTTCTTGCTATCTCTACTTATGCATGGTTTATAGGTTTGAGAACCGTTCATGTATCAGCTTTTGAAGTTGAAATTGCATCAACTGAAAGTTTATTACTATCTCTAGATGGTGAAAAATTTGAAGATACAGTAAACATTTCTCAAGCAAGTTTGAATCAAGTTTCTTATCAAGGCCATACTAATAGTTGGGGTGGTAAAGGATTAGTTCCAATGTCATCAGTAGGTGAATTAGATCCGAAAGCTTCAAGAATGAAGTTGTTCGAAAAAGCAAGTTTAACTGCATCACCAGGAGGATACAGATTATTAGCAAGTCGTGTTAATAACTATCAAATTGATGCCGAGGAACAAGATGGATACGTTGTATTTGATTTATTTGTCAAAAACTATTCAGGTAATCAATATATTCCTGAATTAAATGAATTTGATGAAGAAGCAATTTACTTAACTATTGATTCAGCTGTAACTGTAGATGAAGCTGGTGGCGGGGTTGCTGGTACTGGTATTGAAAACTCAGTTAGAGTAGCGTTTGCTCAAATAGGCCGTGTTAATGAGCAAGAAGCTGATTCATCAGATATTACAGGAATTACATGTGCCCCAGATTCAGAAACTGGTGAACCTTCAATTATTGGTAAGGTAACTGGAATTTGTAGAACTGCATCAATTTGGGAACCAAATGATACTTCTCACGTAACAGGAGCAATAAGCTATTATCAAACTAGTTGTTTAACAAGAAATGAAGACGGAGAGTTTTCTAAAGATGAAAAATGTGCTTTGATAGAAGGGGGAGAATACTATCCTACATTTGCAGTAGCAAAACCAATTGGATCTGAGCATAAAGTTGATGTTTATGATGGAACTATATATAATGGCTATGGAGGCAAAACTCTACTACCAGAACCAGATTTATATAATGGATTCCCATCAGATTTTGCTTTAGAAGATGAAGAAGACGCGTTATTATATGCAGTTCCTACATTTACAGATACTATGAAAGATCAAACAGGAACAGCACGTCGTCCATTTATGTATTTAGCTCCAAATAGTGTTACAAAAGTAAGAGTTTATATCTATATCGAAGGACAAGATGTTGATAATTACGATTTCGCACAAATTGGTAAAAGAATATCAATTAAATTTGGATTCACTAAGGAAAGATTTACTGCAGAAGATCTTGAATATGAAGGACCAGAATTGGACTTTGAAAAACCAGTTATTGAATTAAATGGTGGTAAAGAAATAACTATTACTCAAGGTGAAACTTATGAAGAGTTAGGAGGAACTGTTACAGACAATAAGGATACAGAATTATCATGGTCTGATGTTGCTGTAGACGGTACGGTTGATACTGAAACTCCTGGAACATATGTTATTTACTACCGAGTGCAAGACGCTGCTGGAAATAGGCAAACTGCTATGAGAACGGTAATTGTAAAATAATAACTGTTGCATAAAGAAAGTTTAAAAGAGTAATTTAATTACTCTTTTTTTCATAAAAAAAGGAGTAGTAAATTTTTGTTAGCAAAATAATTCTTAAATTTCGACATTTTTTTTAAATTGTGTTGACAAACAATGTTAGTATGATAAAATATATATGTATAATACAGTAGCATTTGTACAACAATATGAAGTGAAGGAAGTCGAAGGATAAGAAGGACATGGGTAGTGATGAAAAACAAAATTAATTCAAGTGCTAACAGGCATAAAAGACGAAAGCGGAATATTAAAATTGTTAAATTAACATTAATAGTATTAATACTTTTGCTACTGGTTTTATATGCAGTTATGGGATTGATATATAATAGTGGTGATTTTAGTATTACCCTTGATAAAAACTTATACTTTAAAAAGAACCTTATTATTTATGATGATCCTGACTATAAAGTATTTAGATCTGAAATGTTTGCAGAGACAGTTGAAGCGCTTGATAACATTTCACACAAGTGGCTTCCTGAAGATATTCACGATTATGATGGTTCGAATAATGGTGAAAATTATATTGCTTATAGTTTCTACATTGAAAATTTAGGTGAAGCTGCTTCTGATTATTGGACAGAACTTGAAATTGTTGATTCTATTAAAAAAGTTGATGAAGCTATCAGGGTGCGTGTTTATTTGAATGATGAGTATGTTACTTATGCTAAAATGGCAAGTAATGGTGAACCAGAACCTGGTACACTTCCATTTGAAACAGACAAGTTGATTAGCATTAATAGAATTCAAGATTTTAAACCAGGTGACATAAATAAATACACTGTTGTTATTTGGATTGAAGGTAGTGATCCTGAATGTACAGACAATATTCTTGGTGGAGAAATAAAAATTCAGATGAATTTCAACTCTGAGTTTATAGAAAAGTAAGGATTAAAGAGGGAGAGGTTAATTGTGACAAAATTGAGCAGAAGAAGAAAAAACAAAATAAGAAACCTTGTTGTTACTAGTGCTCTTATGGCAATGCTTTTATCTATTTCGACATTTGCATGGTTCATTGGTATGAGAACTGTTAATGTATCAAGTTTCGATGTTGAAATTGCATCAACTGAAAGTTTATTGCTATCATTAGATGGTGAAAAATGGAGCACGACAGTAAACATTGCAAAAGAAATTTTAGATGAAGTTTCATATGAAAATCATAGGAATAGTTGGGGTGGTGCAGGATTAATTCCTTTATCAACTGTTGGTGAAATGGATCCTAGCACTTCTAGATTAAAACTATTTGAAAAAGCGAGTTTAACAGCATCGCCAGGAGGCTATCGATTATTAGCAAGTCAAGTAGATAATTCAACTGATTATGAAAAAGATGGATATGTTGTATTTGATTTATTTATTAAAAACCATTCTGGTAATCAATATATTCAAGCTTTGAATCCGCTTGATGAAGAAGCTATTTACTTAGCTGACGATTCTTATGTTGATGTTGCTGCAGGGGGAGTTCCTGGAACAGGAATTGAAAACTCTGTTAGGGTAGCATTTGCCCAAATAGGACGTGTTAATGCTAAGAAGTCTACTCCAACAGAAATCACAGGCATTAGCTGTGCTGATGATAGTGTTGTAACCGGAATTTGCCGTAACGCCCAAATTTGGGAACCAAATGATACAGCACATGAGATGAATGCTATCAAATGGTATAATAAATCATGTAAGGTAAGAACTGGTGAAGATGTTCGTGATCCGGAATCATTTGGATTACCTTGTCCAGAATTGTCTGATGGGGTTTATTATCCTACATATGCAGTGGCAGAACCGATTTCATCATCTGATAATGTAGATGTTTACGATGGTGCTGAGTATAATACTTATACTCAAACAACAAAATTACAAAAGTTTTCATATTTTACTGATACAGATAAATTAATGTCAGGAGAAAAACGCCCAGAATTTATGACTTTAGCACCTAATAGTGTTACAAAAGTTAGAATTTATATTTATATCGAGGGACAAGATGTTGATAATTACGATTTAGCATCTATTGGTAGAAAAATTACAGTTAAATTTGGATTTACTAAAGATCGATTTGTTCCTGAGGATATAGATTATGATGGACCAAGCTTAGATGAAATTGCACCTGAAATTTCACTAAGAGGTGAAAATCCAATGACTATCAACGTTGGTGATGAATATGTTGAATTAGGTGCAACAGCTATTGATGATATTGATGGAGATATTACTGAAAAAATCATCATAAGTGGTGAGGTAGATGCTGAAACTGCTGGTACCTATACAGTAACTTACACAGTTACTGACAGAGCTGGAAATGTAGCTGAAGAGACACGAACTGTCAATGTTGAATAAAAATAAAAATAAATAATACTAACTAATGGTTATGTTGGTAATTGATTATTATGGAATAACAAAGAGTAGCCAAAGTTGGTTACTCTTTATTTAATTTAAACAAAATATTTACAGATATTTAATGCATCAAATGTTTTTACTTTTGATGCTTTCTTGCTATTGGAGTGTGGTTTAAAAATAGGAGGGGTTATGAAAGGAGAAGAAAATAAAGTTAGTTTTGATTTGTCTAAACTTGATTTAGGTGAATTAATAAAACTTTATGAGAAAATAACAGGATTTTTGGAGTTTTTAAGTAGTTCTGAAATAATTCAAAAAGAAAAAAAGGAGGAAAAAAATGAGTGACTTTTTAAAGTTTATTGAAGAAGATATTGCTGCTAAGAAAACCCTACTTTCAACCATGCCTACAAAAACTAAAACAAACATAAAAAAATATAATGAAAAAATTGATCTTTTTTCAACAAAATATAATGAATATAAAAAGCATGTTAAGACATATTTGGTTGTTAAAAGTAAATCTTTTGATATTGATATACCAAAAAAGAATGCGGAAGATTTAAC
Source organism: Mollicutes bacterium (assembly GCA_012838395.1). Taxonomy (GTDB): domain Bacteria; phylum Bacillota_I; class Bacilli_A; order RF39; family UBA660; genus DUPI01. Next base: position 6,227 of record DUPI01000089.1, on the reverse strand, counting down.
AGATGAAATCCATAGATTAGAACATATTAGGTTTCTATTAAATCCAACGAATACTTTTTTTGAAAAAATGGGATTTGATAATTTATTATTTGATATAAAAAATTATTCTGATTTTAATTTTGAGGCAATGAATGAAATTATAAATGAGTTTATAAATAAGTTTGAATTGGTTGGAGTTAATCTTTCACATGATGATTTTAACTATACTTATTATGTTAGGGAATACATGTTATCTTTTTTAGAAATAAGAAATATGAATACTAAAGATTACAATTCTTTATCAAAATCTTTCGAAAAAATTTATTGGGAAAATCCGGAGATAATTGAACATATTGAATTGAGTTTTCGAAAATTGATTAAGAAGTATCGTAAAAAATTTGAAACTTACATTACAAATTTACAAAAAGAAACTATGTGGAAAAATAATGTTGCTAGTTATAAAGAAAGCACAGAAAAATTAAAGGTTGCATATGCGGAATTAGAACGAGCTAATAAAGAAAACATAAGTGATATTATTAATTTAGCGAAACGTGGGAAAATAGATATTACAAATTTTTTCAAAGATAACAAGGTTAGGGAATTAAATTATAAGTCTTTGATGATAGAAACTTTAGATTTTAACGATTCAGAAGCTAATGAGAGATTTCATAAAGGAATTGAAAAATTAAGAACAAATATCGAAGAGTATCAAAAATTATGTAAGTTTATTCCCGTTTTTACTGAGTTTAAAACTGCCTATGGTAATGATATCGTTGAAAGTGGTAAAAATACTTCTAAGGGTGGAACTTCTAATAAATTAAAAGTAATTGAAGCTAAAATTAATGATAGAGAATCCAGGTTAGAAAAAATTAATAAAAAAACAATTATACAAGAGTTTGGCTTTTTTAAAAGAAGTAAAAACATTTCAAATAAGCAACAAAAGGTTGATTCTATTGTTCTGGCTAAAGAATTATATAATCTATACAAAGTGTATGATGAAGAGAGGTTTAAGGAAAAAATATTAACAACTGTTAATAATTTTGTAACAATTCCCGAATTACTACATTTATACTATAGTTATGATTTTTTTAAGAAAAAGGTAATTAAAAAAGTTTTTAAATTAAGTTCATATGATGATATATTAAAATACAGTGAAGAATTTGATCTTTTTTCAATGAATCCAAACAATGTAATAATAAATGGTGTTTCGGTATTTGAAGAAAATACAATATCTAAAATTATTATTAACAAATATAGGCTTGATAATATTAATATTAGTGAGGAAAGCTTAGAGGTCGATAACCTTAATACCTTATTAAATCAAATTCAGTTTATTTTGCGCGCTAATGAGATAGAAAGAAGTGAAACGACTGTTGAAAAAATTTGGTTTATGGTTGAAGTTGAAAAAATTATAGAATTAGAAAAATGATTATTTAAGAATGCATCTTAAAAATTCGACAAAAGTCGTCAATTTATATTGACAATTTATTTGCTTATGATACAATATAAATGTATACTAAGACAAGCATATCATATGTGTGTCATATGTATATGATTTTGAAATAAAGGAATTAGGAATTAAAGACGGCTATTTAGATTCCAAATAAATTTATTTCAAAAATTGTCGAAAAATGGAGAATAGAGGGAGAGAATTATTTATGCCAAAACACAACAAAAGACGCACAAAGCGCGTAAAAAATCTCATTGTCGTTAGTACATTGAGTGCTGTTCTTTTAGCAATTTCCACTTATGCGTGGTTTATTGGTTTGAGAACTGTTCACGTTTCAGCATTTGAAGTTGAAATTGCTGGTGTTGAAAGTTTATTGTTATCATTAGATGGTAAAACCTTTCATGAAGAAGTAACGATCAATGCTGAAAATTTCGATGATGAAAATGTTGTTTATAGTGGGCACACAAACAACTGGAGCAAATTAGTTCCAATGTCATCAATTGGTGAGATGGACAGTAATGTTTCAAGAATGAAACTGTTTGAAAAAGCAAGTTTAACAGCAACACCAGGTGGATATCGTTTATTAGCAAGCCGTGTTAATAATTATGCAGATGGGAATCCTGAGCGTGAAGGATATATTGCATTTGATTTGTTTATTCAAAATAAATCAGGACCACAATATATTGATGAGTTGGATATAGCTGACGAAGAATCAATTTATTTAACGGTTGATTCAGCTGTAACTGTATCAACAAATGGTGTTAAAAACACTGGTATTGAGAATTCGGTTAGAGTAGCGTTTGCTCAAATTGGACGTGTTCATGGGGAAACTGACAAAGATGAAACTGGTCAAGATAAAATTACTGCAATTTCTTGTAAAAATGATGAAGAAAAAGGTATCACTGGTATTTGTAGAACTGCTCAAATTTGGGAACCAAATGATACGAACCACGTTGAAAATGCAATCAAATGGTACAACAAATCATGTAAGAAGAGAATTGGTGCAGAACTTAGAACAACTGAAGCGTATGAAGGTAATTGTAATGAACTTACTGATGGTTTAGCATATCCGACATATGCAATTAATCAACCAATAACTTCAGATGATAAGGTTGATATTTACGATGGTGAAGCTTATAACACTTATATAGGTTCTGAAGAATATTTAACACCATATAATTATTTTACTGATACTTATAAGTATGAAGCTGGTACTGCTCGTAAAGAATTTATGTCTTTAGCGCCAAATAGTATCACTAAAGTAAGAGTTTATATTTACCTAGAAGGTCAAGACATAGATAACTATGATTTTGCTCAAATTGGTAAAGCGATTTCAATTAATTTTGGATTCACTAAACAAAGATTTACTGAAGATGATATTGATTATAATGGACCACTTGTTAATGCACAATTAGGGCCAAATGGTGAGGACTTAACTCCACCAAGAGTTTCAATAATTGGTGACGAAAGACTTGAACTTACTGTTGGAGCTGAATTTACAGATGAGGGTGCAACTGCTGAAGATCCTCAAAAAGATAGCAACCCAATTGATTTAACAGATGAAATTAAAGCTGTTGGAACAGTTAATACCAATGTTGCAGGTACTTATTATATAACATATAAAGTAACTGACGTAGCAGGAAATCTTGGAACTGCAGTTAGAACTGTTATTGTTAACCCTGAACCATAACAAGACAAATTAATATTAAAAATACTGACTAATGGTTATGTTAGTAATTAATTATTATTGGAATAATAAAGAGTAGCCAAGTTGGTTGCTCTTTAATTCTTATAGGGAGGTGGCTAATTGAGCGCAAAAGAAAATAAGAATAACCTTAAAACAACTGCAAAGAAACAACTTAAGAAGTCTAGTGTTACTACAAAAGCGAAAACTGGAATTAAGATAAATGGTACATTGTTAAAGGTTATTACCTTTTTAACAGCTATTTTCCTTATTATTTCCTCATATGCTTGGTTTTCAACTTCATTAAATGTTCAAATTAAGTTCTTTGATCTAGTTGTATCATCGGATAGTGGTTTATTCATTTCTATTGACGGTGTTAATTTTTCCGAATCTATTGAGGTTTCTGTTGATAGTGTTATTAGAGATTTAGTTAGATTATATCCGAATCACACTAATCAGTGGTCTGTTGGAGGAATGTGGCCTGTTTCGTCTAATGGCATTAGGAATTCCAATTCTGATAGATTTGATATTTTTATCGGTGAAATAAAACGTCCGAAAGGTAGAATTCAAGAAGGAGAAATTAGATATTTAAATACAAATCGTTATGTAGAGGATCGAGCATCGTTATCCAATGTTTATGTTGCCTTTGACATTTTTTTGAAAAATGTGAGTGGTTCTCCATATAGTGATAATTTATATTTTAATGATGACACATATATTGATTTTGATGGTGAAGTTTCTGATGAAACTAAAGAATCTATGAGTGGTATTATGAATTCTCTTAGAATGGGTTTGATTAAAATCGGAAGTGTTTCATTAAACGCTGATGTTAATACTATTCAAAATATAAGATGTAACAATAACTGTGAAATGACTATTTTTGAACCGAATAAAACTTCGCATTCGGAATTATCAATTGAAAATGCAAGTGATTTAGGTATTAATTTAGTAGATGGTGTATATACACCGACATATGCAGTTATAAATCCAGGGACAAGACTTGAACATATGAATGGACATGCAGGAATTCCGCTTAATACTAATAATTTTGCACTGCAAAGAACGATTTCAGAAAGTGATTTTAATAGCCCAATTTTTTCGATACCTAATGGTATAACTAAATTAAGAGTTTATGTTTGGATTGAGGGACAAGATGTAGACAGTTTAGAAACGCATTCAGTAGGTGCACCTATTTTTATTGCAATTGGTTTAGAGAAGGATTTAGCGGGTTATGAAGAATAAAAAGGAGTGATGTTGTGAAAGAGGAAGAAAATAAAGTTAATTTTGATTTGTCTACCTTAAACTTAGATGAGTTAATAAAGGTTTATGAGAATATAACGGATTTTTTAGAATTTTTGGAAGAGACCAAAATAGAACAAGAGGAAAAGGTGGAAGAACAAAATGGCTAATTTTTTAAATTTTATAGACGAAGATATTAAAGCTAAAAAAACATTACTTTCAACCATGCCTACAAGAACTAAAACAAATGTAAAAAAATTTAATGAAAAAATAGATTCTATTCTTGAAGTTTATATTGATTATAAAGCTAGTGTTAAACAATACCTCATTGCTAAAAGCCATTCTTTTAATATTAAAAATGTTGATAGCGACGTAGATACTTTAACTAAAACGGTTAATGATTTGGAACAAGTTAGATTGTTGATAAATCCGGTTAATACTTTTTTTGAAAAAATGGGATTTGATTCCTTATTGTTTGATATAAGCAATTATTCTAGTTTTAATTTTAATTCAATGAATGAGGTTATTAATCAATTTATAATGAAGTTTGAAACGGCTGGAATAATGCTTTCGAGGGAAGATTTTGATTATACTTGTTATGTTAGGGAATATATGACTTCATTTTTAGAAGTTAGAAATATAAAGACTGAAAATTATGATGCACTTTCTAAAATTTTTGAAAAGATATATTGGGAAAATCCAGAAATTATTCAGCATATTGAATTGAATTTTAGAAAATTAATAAAAAAACATAAAAGGAAATTTATAACCTACATTGATAACTTGAAAAAAGAGGTTATGTGGAAAAACAATATTACTAATTATAAAGATTGTCTTGAAAAACTAAAGGTTGCCTATGCTGAATTAAGTGCGGCACAAAAGGAAAATGTAAGTGATATTATTGAATTATCTAAAACAGGTGAAATTGAAATTGCTAATTTTTCTAAAGATAGTAGGGTGAGAACTTCTAATTATAGTGCAATGATGATTGAAGAAATTGATTTGGATAATCAAGATGCAGCTGATAGATTCCATAAAGGTTTAGAAAAATTAAAAGAAAATGTTAAAGAATACAATAGTTTTATAAAATTTACCCCATTATTTGTTGACTTTAAAAACGAATATGAAAATAAAATTCCTAGTTTTGATAAAAAATCAAGCAAAGGTAGAGGTAGTAAAATTAAAGACATTGAATCTCAAATTTCTGATAAAGAATCTAAATTAGCGCGACTTAACAAAAAAATATTTACTGGGAATTTGGGTTTTTTTCAGGCAAAAAGCAATGTTCCAGTAAGACAATTAAAGCGGGATTCGATTATTCTTGCTAAAGAATTATATATACTATACAAAGAATATGATGTTGAAGTTTTTAATGAAAAAATCTTATCTATATTAAACAATTTTTTAACTATTCCTGAATTGTTGCATTTGTATTTTAGTTATGATTATTTCAAGAAAAAAATTATAAAACGAGTTTTTAATTTAACTTCATATGATGAAGTAATTAGTTATAGCGAAGAATTTGATGTGTTTGCAAAAAATCCTAATAATATAATAGTAAATGGTGTTTCGGTATTTGAAGAAAATAATATTGCAAGAATAATTCTTAATAAGTATCGTCTTGACAATATTAATTTAACAGAGGAAAGTTTAGATCCTAACGACTTGGATACTTTAATAGAAAAAATTCAATTCATATTAAGAGTTAATGAAGTTGAAAAAAGTAAAACAACGGTTGAGAAAATTCGGTTTATGACTAAAGTTGATAATATTATTAAAGCGGAAGACAAGAAAAAATAAGAAACTTCGTGTAGAAGTTTTTTATTGTGTAAAATTATATTTATAATGTTAAAAATAGTCGAATTATGTTATAAT
>DUPI01000020.1 GCA_012838395.1 Mollicutes bacterium | reverse complement strand
TACAAAGGTTTGAATATCAATATGGTGATCCGTATGGGATTTGAACCCATGAATGCTGCCGTGAAAGGGCAGTGTGTTAAACCGCTTCACCAACGGACCGAATGGCGCCTCAAGTAGGACTCGAACCTACGACTCCTTGATTAACAGTCAAGTGCTCTAACCGACTGAGCTATTGAGGCAATAATCATGGTGGGCCTGATAGGACTCGAACCTATGACCCCACGCTTATCAAGCGTGTGCTCTAACCAACTGAGCTACAGGCCCATAATTAAGGACTATTACAGTATACAATATTTTTTTAATTTTGACAAGAGGTTTTTAAAATTTTAATAATATTTAATTTATAACTTAAATATAACTATTAATATTATACTATATTGTTTAAGAAAATCAATACTTTTCCGCTATTTTATAGCAAAAATAAAAAGAATGTAGACTAATCTACACTCTTTTATATTAATTCGTTTTTATCTAAGCTTTCGACTAATGCTTCTTTCACATAGTCAATTTCATCATAATCTGTAACTGTTACTAATTTAGACCCATCACCAGTTACTACTTCTTTAACTATTTTAACATTATCTACTATTTCTTGTCCTTCTTCTGTAAGTTCAATTATATAAAGATATCTAGTTTCGTTATAAATAGTATCTGATAAGACAAGAAATTGTCGATTATCTTTTAACGTAATTACGTCATTTACATTTATTTTCATTATCGTACAATCCCCTTTCCACTAGTATTTAGTATTTCAGAGGCTGGTGTAACAATTTTTACTCCAGGACTATCCGCTCTCATCCAACATAAGTCATCAACAGATGCACTGTTGCGAGATGCTTCAATATAATTACCATTTTCATCACCTGCACCAATATGAATCATTACTTCATATTGATCTACTTCTAATCCAAGAGAAGTTGCCAATTCTTCGGCACTAACACCTGGTGTTGTTGTTACGGCTAAAATTTTACCTGTAGGATTACCTAACATATCTTTTTCCATAATAGCAATGCGATTAACATTGTAATTTTCAGGTCTTAAACCGGATGTTCCACGACCAGCTTCATAGCTATTATTATCTAATTGAGCTGATGTAGCATCACGGTAATATTTAACACCACTTTCAATGTTTACTTTATCACCTATACTATTTGACGTTACCTTTTCTTCTAAATCTTCAATAGTTTGAGTTAACTCATCTAATGAAGGGATATTTTTATCTACATTATCTATTATTGATGGATTAATCGCAATGGCATCATCTACTACTGATTCTATTGCTGGTACATCATTAATAATTGGTCTTTTTTGATCACCGTTCATAACAAGGGGTGCTAAAAGAATTGCACCAGATAAAATAAGCGGAGCCGCCCTATGAGCTAATGTTAATAATCTATTTTTAATATTTTTTATCTTCGCTAACAATTTACTACTAGCTTTTTCAGTCTTAGTTACCTCAAGTATCTCACCATCTATAATTGGTTCATCTTTGATAATTTCATTTATTTCTTCTTGCGGTTCCTCTTTAACCGGTTCTGACACTTCTTCTTGTAGTTCATCTTTAACTGGTTCTGCCATTTCTTCTTGTAGTTCATCTTTAACCGGTTCTGTTATTTCTTCTTGTGGTTCTATCGGTTGTACACGATTGTTAATAATATCGTCTAATTCTCGTCTTCCTTTAACATTGTCATAAAGGTTTTCTAATTCTTCTTCAATTGCTTTATTTCTAGTTTTTAATTTTCTTATATTATAACTGGAATTTAATTGCTCATTTAATGACTTAAGATCATTCATAAAATAGATTGTTCTATATGATAACTCATTAGGATAATTCATATTTGGAAATTTTGATAACAATTCAGTTTCGCGAGTTGATACTAAATTAACAATACTTTCTACCTTTTTTTGTAGTTCCTCATAATTATTTACTTTTAAACGCATTTTGTTGGCTAACTCAACCATAAACAATAATTCATTAGATTCCTCAATGATAATTCTATCATTAGCATAACGATCGCCTAAATATTTAAATTGGCTAACATCAATATTTTGAGCTGTTTCTAACAACTTCATATTCTCTTTAATTATTGATTGTCTTTCAAGTGCTGCAAGTTTATCAAATT
>DUPI01000088.1 GCA_012838395.1 Mollicutes bacterium | reverse complement strand
GCAATTTATGAACATCACTAACATCTAATGTACTATAGTAAAACGGTTCATCATACATGTAAGCTAATACTTGTCTTCTTTGAAGCCATGAGTAAACAATAAATGCGCTCCAAGTTTCATTCATTTGCTGATTATAGAGATATTTTTATGCTGCTTTTCTTTCGACAACTAATAAAATGGCTTGGTTACATAAATTGCCACTTTTTCCCTTGACTTTTTTAAAAAAATGATTACAATATGTAGGCAAGGGGGTAACGTATGGGAAATTTAGAAAATTACAGGCAAATTAAAAAGCAAGCTGAATCTTCTATAAACAATAGGCACTTATACGTTGCAAACATAATTAAGGATTTATTCGAGCCTACACAACATAAAAATTTATGTGAGATAGGTGCGGGCAATTTTGAATTAGCCAACATTTTGGCTACACTATATGAAAAGATTGATGCTTATGAAATGTATCATCGTCCTAATATTAAAAAAGGAATTTCTAATCTTAAAATTTACGGGAGTTTTAACCGCTTTGTAAATGTATCTAATTATAATTTATTAATTTCTGTATGTCCTTACTACTATTCTTATAATGAATACGATGATATTGATACTGAAGAAGTCACACAAGAACTAGTTACAGATATTTTAGACCTAAGTGTGGAAAATGACATTAACTCTTTCATCGTTCTATCTAATACACCTTCATCAGATGAAGTAGTAAAAGAAGTAAATAACAAAAACAAATATAAAGAAATAGGTCATGATAATATTGATTTACATTTCGAGAAACACGGTAAAATGAATACTTCTAATAATAAAGTTCTAATATATAAAAGATAAACACAAAGAAATGCTGATAAAATATATCAGTATTTTTTATTATTAACTATACAAAGTCTGTTTAACTTAAATAATTATTTTTTGGAATTATCACTTGTATACTTATTAGTAGTTTTCCCAAAAAAATTTTAGTCCAATTATTCCTTGGAATATATTTAAACTTTTAATTTTTCATCGATTTTTCTAATACTTACCTTTTATTTTATTAGTATTTTCCTTTTTAAAAAACAGTTTCAAACATACATGATTGAAGGTCAAGAACTTAAAAATGAAGAAATCAGACAAATAATTACAAATTTCTATGGTCAGAATGGGGAGATTCGCGATTTTGATTTTTTAAAAAATTTCGGTGAATTATTACTTGAACAAAATCTTATTTTAAGTGTTTATGATAAAGATGATAATGAAGTGTTTTGTGTGTATTGCATGCATAAAAATAAATGTAATCACACCATTGATAATACTAAAGAAATGATGAAAAACTTAAATCCCAAATTTAAAGGAACATTTGTTGAAAAAAAATTAACTATAGAAAAAAACGATATGTACTTAGGCTATATAAAATTAGGATATTATGGCCCTTATTTTTATAATAAAAGTGATCATAATTTTATTAAAACTTTTGATAACCTATTTATTGTAGTCGCAATTCTATCGTTTGTGACTTCGATTGTGGTAGGTATAGTTATTACTAATAAGATTGCTAATCCAATAAAAAAGGTGATTAAAAGAACAAAAGATATATCTGATGGAAATTATGTTGATAAAATTGAAGTGAAACCTTCATTAAAAGAAATAGAACAACTGGCTACCAGTGTTAATGTGCTTGCCTATAATCTTCAAGAACAATTGGAAATAAAAAAACAAATGGTTGGGGATTTTACTCATGAGTTTTTAACCCTCTTACCGTTATGCAAGGCAATATTGAAGCTATGATTGATGGCGTTTTTATCCCATCAAAGGAGAGGCTTGAAAACTTAAAGTTAGATATTGAACGACTATCACGTTTAGTTTATGATGTTGAAAAAATAGTTTCTAACGACAATAAAAATCAAGTAATAAAGTACAAATACGATGTTGTGAACGAAGTTAATAACATTTTAAAAACATTTGAAAAAGAAATAATTTCAAAAAAAATTGTTGTTAATTTTACTAATAAAAACAAATGTTTAATATTTGCAAACAAAGATAAAATGAACCAAGTCATAATTAATTTAATATCTAATGCAATTAAATATACGGATGAAAACGGAAAAATAGGCATAGATATAATAAAAAATAAAGATTGTACCCAAATATCAATTAATGATAATGGAATAGGAATTAAGGAAAAGGATATTACATATATTTTCGAATATTTATATCGAGCTGATAAATCAAGAAGTAGAAATACTGGTGGTTCTGGTATTGGGTTATATGTTGTAAAAAACATCGTTGAAGCTCACCGTGGAATAATAACTGTTGAAAGCAAAGTAAATAAGGGAAGTAAATTTACTATAAAAATACCAAACAAATAAAAAAGTTTAGTATTTTTTTATATCTCCTTGTAATCTCCACAATAATTAACTATAATGTTAAACAAGGAGGAAAATATGAAAGATAAAGGAAATAATTATATTGCTAAAATTTTAAACAGGATATGGATTGCTGTTTTGATTATAGCCATAATGACAAGCATTAATACTATAACTTTAATATCAAATAATTCGTTACTTAATGCAAATAAAAATAATGAAAACCAAGAGACGAATGAAGATTATGATGTTAGCACATTTAAAGAAGTAAGTGCAAGTGAATTGGTTGATAATACGAAAGATGCCAACAAAGTTGTGTACATAGGACGTGCATCTTGTGGTTGGTGTGTAAAATTTGTGCCAGTATTAAAAGAGGCTGCAGAAAAATACAATTTAGAAATAATTTACATTGATATTGCCAAAATTATTGATTTTAATGCAGGATCAATTATTGACCAAAAAAACTATGATATAATGATGAATCTTGAAACTGTAAGTGATTTAAAAGATTATATGAATGAAGAGTTTGGTGCAACACCGATGGTATTAATTATGAAAGATGGAAAAATAATTGATGCTACTACAGGTTATCAAGAATCGTCATCATTTAATTCGTTCTTAGAAGAAAATGATTTTTAAAATAATTAACTCACATAATAATGTGAGTTTTTTTTATTCTCCTTATAATCTCCATATTAATGTACTATAATAATGAAAACTGGAGGTTTATTATGAAAAAAATATATATAAATATACTTGTTACTTTAATGTTAATAGGTGGAGTTACAATTATTGTAAACATAAATAGTAGTAACGCAACTAGTGATTACTCTAAAAATTTTAAAGCTGAATACGAGGCTCTTAATAATTTGTATAATAGTAATAAAAAAAGTGTTAGAATGAATATTCCATTGGATAATCCAATAGTATATTCAAATTTAACGGAGATCTTAGATGTTATAAAAACGAAAACAGGAATAGTTTATTTTGGTTTTCCTGAATGTCCTTGGTGTAGAAACGCCGTACCAGTATTGTTGGATTCCGCTAAAAACAATAATATAGAAAAAATATATTACCTAAATCCAAAGGATTATCGCAACCTAGATAATCGGGATTATCAAGAATTAGTTAGTATATTAAATCCCTACCTGAAAGAAGATGAAAATGGAATTAAAAAATTATATGTACCTGATGTTTATTTTATAAAAGATGGGAAAGTTGTAGGAAATCACCTGGGAACTATTGATTCGCAGGATGATCCATATGTCGCTCTTACGGATAATCAAAGAAAAGAATTATATAATATTTATTCTGACTTACTTAATAAAATTAAATAAAAAAGAGAAATGAAGAATGCTTAATAAAAACAAAAGCACGTGTTAATAAAGGTTTGGAATTTTACCAAATATCTAATATTTATTCTAGCAACCATAAAAAAACATATTCAAAAGTTATTCTTTTAAATACTTTAATTTTCCAAAAGAAAAACCTTAGTATAAAATACTAGGTTTTTTGTATTTAAAATAGCGTTTTATGAATCATTGATATTTTATTTAACATGTATGGTGTGATTTAGGACCTTTGAAAATAAAAAGTAAAATGAAAAGTATTATTATTATCCAAATAATTCCTATACCATAACCTCCATAACCACCATATGGATAAGACGGCGCACAACCATATCCTCCATAGCCATAAGGATACATAATTTATCCCTCCCTTGTTATAAGTTATTAAAGAAATTGAATTTTGCGTATATAATTAACCTTATAAAAGTTAAAAAAATGTATTTCTTATAATATATACAAATATATTGGGACATGATATAATTAAATTATAATAATTTGGGAGGTCATTATGAACATAGGAATTGCTACAGATCATCGTGGGGTGACACAAAAAAAGAAGTTAATTAAATATTTAGAGGCAAAAGGGCATAATATATATAACTACGGAACAGATAGTGAGGAATCTGTAGATTATCCCGATTATGCTTTTCTAATTGGTAATAAAATAAATGAAGGTGAAATAGAACTAGGTATTTTAATATGTGGCACAGGAGTGGGGATGTGCATTGCTAGTAATAAAGTTAGAGGAATTAGATGTGCGAAAGTTGATAATACCAAAGAAGCAAAATTATCGAGATTACACAACAATGCTAATGTTATTTCTTTATCTAGTTATATGGGTTTAACGAAAATGAAAGATATTTTAGATGTCTTTATTAAAACTAAATTTAGTAATGAAGAAAGACACCTTTTACGACTGAATAAGGTGGATAATTACAATAATGAATATTAAATCATTATTATATATTTTCGTTACCCCGCTTGTTATTTGGGCACTAGATGGAGTTAATATTAATGCCATTTTTAAAAAGAATAAGATCTATCAAGCCAGCATATTATATATTATGATATGTTTAAGCTTGTCTTATTTAGTTGTTAACTTTTTTATGGATTTTTTTAATTATACAAAAATCATTTAATTTCATTGCAGTATTTACTTGTTTTACAATTTGTAATACGGAGGGATATTGTGGACTTAAAAAAATTATTTTTACTACATTAATTATTATTATCATACCATTTATAATTATAACCATTTTTATTCAAGAACTAAAACCAGAATTTAAATATGTCTCTAATATGAATGTTAGAGTAAAAAGGGAAGAAACTGGTAAAATTGATTTAGTGCCATTTGAGGAATACATTACTGGTGTTTTAGCAGGGGAAATGCCCACTACCTTTAATATGGAAGCACTAAAGGCTCAAACGGTTGCTGCTCGAAGTTATGTTATGAAAAAAATGTCTTATAATAAAGATAAGGATTATGATGTTATTGATACAATTATGAACCAAGTTTATTTAGATGATAATTATTTACAATCAGTTTGGCAAGATGATTATGATGTGAAAATTCCAAAAATTAGACAAGCAGTTAATTCTACTCATGGTGAATATTTAGAATATAAAGGAAGATAATTTACTTGGTAAAACGGTCGATATAAAACATAATAATGAAATTATTAGTATTTATCAAAGTTTAGGTGAAGTAAAGGTAAAAAAAGATGATGTCGTTAAACAAGGTGATATAATTGGTAAAAGTGGAACTTCTAATTTTAGTAAAGATTTAGGTGACCACTTACACTTTGAATTAATATATAAAGGACAAGCAGTAAATCCAGAAGAGTATTATGAAAAAGAATTAGGTGATTTATAGGAGCGGTGCTCCTTTTTATGTCTAAAAACCCCTTAATTAAATATAATTAATTAAAGGGGAGTATATATGAACGAGATAATTTTTAATCGTGTTATAATGGAAGCTGATTATATGATTAAAACAGAAAAAACAATCCATGAGATTGCAGAAGTTTTTAATGTATCTAAAAGTACTGTTTATAAAGATTTACAAGAAAGGTTACCATTAATTAATAAATCTATGTATAACGAGGTTGATAGAATATTAAAGCATCATATTAAAATAAGGCATTTAAGAGGCGGCGAATCAACTAAAAAAAAGTATTTAAAGTTAAAGGAAATAACTACCAATTAAAACCAGTCTATGATATAATATATTGAGGAAATGAGGCGGATAATATGTTTAATATGTTCTCAAAGGATATCGGTCTGGATTTAGGTACTGCTAACGTCCTTATTCATATTAAAGGCCAAGGAATTGTATTAAATGAACCAAGTGTAGTAGCAATTGATTCAGAAACTAAAAAACCATTAGCTGTTGGAAAAGAAGCGCGTGAGATGTTAGGTCGAACACCAGGAAAAGTTAAAGCAATTAGACCAATGAAAGATGGTGTGATTGCTGATTTTGAAATTACTGAAATTATGCTTAATCATTTTATAAGGAAAGTAAATGGACGTAGTTTTTTCTCAAGACCAAGAATTTTAATATGCTGTCCTTCAAATATTACTCAAGTTGAAAAAAACGCTATTAAAGAAGCTGCTGAAAGAACTGGAGCAAAAAAGGTGTTTTTAGAGGACGAGCCTAAGGTTGCTGCTGTTGGTGCCGGAATGGACATTTCAAAACCAAGTGGAAATATGGTCATTGATATAGGTGGTGGCACAACTGATATCGCAATTTTATCTTTAGGTGGAATTGTTACCAATTCATCTATAAAAATTGCAGGTAACGTATTTGATAATGATATTATGAAATATATAAAAGAAAAATATAAATTATTAATTGGAGATCGTACTGCAGAAGAAATAAAAATGACAATTGGTACGGTGTTTCCTGATGGCAAAAACGAAAAAATGGAAGTTAGAGGAAGAGATTTAGTAACTGGATTACCACATACTATAACGTTGTGCTCTTTAGAAGTGGAAGAATCTTTAAGAGAAAGTGTATATATGATTGTTCACACAGCTAAAAATGTTCTTGAACAAACCCCGCCAGAATTATCAGCTGATATTATTGATAAAGGAATTGTAGTTACTGGTGGAGGAGCTTTAATTGAGGGATTTGATCGACTTTTAGCGCACGAATTAAAAGTGCCAGTATTTATTGCTGAAAGTCCACTAACTTGTGTTGTAGAGGGGACAGGCCTTTTATTAGAAAATCTTCATTTGATTGACAAGTAAAAAATAATATATGTCTTATTTATAGACTTATATTGTTTTTTTTGTTAAAATTAAATTGGTGATATGATGTCAAACATAGAAACAATGATGATTTTTTTAATGATTTTTTCAACTCTTTTATTTGTTGCTTTTTTCATTCCATTTATTAAAAAAATTGCAATTCATATTAATGCAATTGATATTCCGAATGATAGAAAGGTTCATAAAGTTCCTATACCTAGGTTAGGTGGTTTAGGGATTTACTTTGGTTTTTTATTAGGGTATATGTTGTTTGGAGAACCAAGTGATATTATGAATGCTATTTTAATTGGTAGTTTTATAATTGTGTTAACCGGCGTAGTCGATGATATAAAGCCGCTTAAATCGTCAACAAAGTTTATGGGGCAATTAGCTGCAGCCATGGTTGTAGTCTTTTATGGAAATATTTTATTAAAAGACATTAGAGCCTTTGGCCTTTATATTGATTTTGGCTTTTTTACATATCCACTTACCATTTTCTTTATATTAGGTTGTATTAATTGTATGAACTTTATTGATGGTTTAGATGGATTAGCAGCAGGTATCAGTTCTATTTACTTTTTAACTATTGGTATTATTGCTATTATTCAAAAAAAGATGGGATTAGACTTTGTATTAACATTTACAATGCTTGGTTCAACTTTAGGTTTTTTAGTTCATAATTTCCACCCGGCTAGTATTTTTATGGGAGATAGTGGCTCAATGTTCTTAGGATTTATTATTTCTATTATTGCTCTATTAGGTTTTAAAAATGTTACGATGACATCATTGATTATTCCATTACTTATTTTAGCCATTCCCATTTTAGATGTTATATTTGCTATATTACGAAGATCTATTAAACGCCAAAAAATAACAACCCCTGATAAATACCATATTCATCATCAACTATTAAACCGCAATTTGTCACAAAGAACTGTTGTTTTAATTATTTATGTTATTAATTTATTGTTTGCAGCAGCGTCAATTGTATATATTTTAAAACCGGCGGTAGTTGGATATATTATATATGGTATATTATTAGTTATTATATTAACCTTTATTTTAAAAACAGATATTATTTTTTGCTATGATGATGCCAAAAATAAGTTTAAAAATGGCTTCAAATTCAAGAAAAGTAAAAAAAGTGAAGTATAAACACTTTTTTTTTAACATAATAAAAATGGTGATACAATGTTTGCTGATATTTTTGAGGTAAAATGGATTGAGTTATTAGATGTTTTTATTAGGGCCTTATTGTCCTTGATTACTCTTTTTCTAATAGCGAAAATGTTAGGAGCAAAACAAGTTTCTCAGCTTAGCTTATTTGATTATGTCATTGGTATTTCAATAGGTAATTTTGCTGCTGAAATGACAATTAATTTGGAATCACAGTATTTAAATGGTATTTTAGCTGTTGTTGTTTTTGGTTTTGTTGCTTATTTTGTATCATTTCTAACTATGAAAAGTATAAAATTGCGACGGTTTTTTATGGGAACACCGACAATCGTTATCCAAAAAGGAAAATTACTTGAAAGTAATTTAAAAAAATTGAAATTAGATGTTAACGACTTATTAGAAGAGTGCCGTTGTAATGGTTATTTTAATATTGAGGAAATAGAATACGCTATTATGGAAGTTAATGGGAATATTAGTATCTTACCAAAAGGTAAGTATAAACCTGTAGTTATTCAAGATTTGGATTTAGAAGTACCAAAGCAAGGACTTTGCGCTAATGTAATTATCGATGGGAAACCAATGTCTAATAATTTAAAAATCGCCTTAAAGGATGAAGCGTGGCTATTGAATGAAATAAATAAACAAGGTTATGATGATTATTCAAAAATATTGTTAGCAACATTATATATAAATGGGAAACTAACCGTATATGAAAGAAATTTACACGAAACACCTAAAAACTTTTTAGAATAGACAATTTTGTCGTAATTTGCTATACTAGTTGTGGTGATTTAATGAAGCGACATTTTTGTGCATCTGTTTTTGTAATAAATCCTAAAAACAAAAAGATTTTGTTAGTCCATCATAAAAAATTTAATAAGTGGGTCCAACCTGGCGGGCATATTGAAGATAATGAAACACCAGAAGAGGCAGCACTTAGAGAAGTTTATGAAGAAACTGGAGTAAAGGTCCAATTATTAGGAAGAAGATTCCCAAGGGAAGATGATTATATAAGACCATTAGGTATTCAAAAAAATAGAAATAATCGAGGGGACATTCATATCGATATTATTTATCTGGCGATACCAGTTAACAATATTGATACGACTGTTAATGTTAAAGAAAACCTTGACGCTAAATGGTTTTCAAGACATGAGTTAGAAAATATAAGCGTTTTTCCAGATATAAAAATTACGATGGATTATATTTTAAGAAAATATTTTTAAATTATAAAACATGACTATAAGGTTCATGTTTTTATTTACAATGATAAACAGGGTATGATATAATGTGTCAGTCAAGGAAGTGAAACAATGAAAAATATAAGAAATGTAGCGATAATTGCTCACGTTGATCATGGTAAAACAACGTTAGTTGATAAACTATTACAAACATCAGGAACTTTTAGAGAAAATGAAATTATTGAAAAAAGAGTTATGGATTCCAATGATATTGAAAAAGAACGCGGGATAACCATTTTATCAAAAACAACAGCCATTGACTATAAAGGGGTTAGAATTAATATTTTAGATACTCCAGGTCACGCTGATTTTGGTGGTGAGGTGGAGCGCATCATGAATATGGTTGATGGCGTTTTGCTAGTTGTTGATGCATATGAAGGGACTATGCCTCAAACAAGATTCGTCTTAAAAAAAGCATTAGAAGCTCAAGTTACTCCAATTGTTGTTGTTAATAAAATAGACAAAGAAACAGCACGCCCCAAAGAGGTAATAGATGAAGTATTAGATTTGTTTATTGAATTAGGTGCTGATATTGAACAATTAGACTTTCCGGTTATTTATGCCTCGGCTTTAGCTGGTACTAGTAGTTTAAGTTCAAATTTAGAAGAACAAAAACCAACAATGGATCCAATTTTAGATATTATTGTAAAATATATTCCATCACCAAGAGTAAGTGAAGGGTCTTTGCAATTTCAACCAGCACTATTGGATTATAATGATTATGTTGGTAGAATTGGAATCGGACTAGTCAAAAGAGGAAGTATAAGGGTTAATGAAATGGTTTCATGTATTCGTTTAGATGGTAGTGTTAAACAATTTCGTATTCAAAAATTGTTTGGATTTTTAGGATTAAAAAGAATTGAAATTAATGAAGCTCATGCAGGTGATATTGTGGCAATTGCTGGACTGGAAGATATCAGTGTCGGTGAGACCATTTGTAATATTGGTAAGGAGGAGGCATTACCTCATTTAAGGATAGATGAACCAACATTGCAAATGACTTTTGGTGTTAATAGTAGTCCATTTAATGGTCGGGATGGTAAATTGTTAACGGCTAGAAAAATAGAAGAACGTTTATCTAAAGAAACTGAAAGAGATGTCAGTTTAAGAGTTGAATCAAATGACTCAGAATCTTGGGTTGTTTCGGGTCGTGGTGAATTACATTTATCAATCTTAATTGAAAATATGCGACGTGAAGGATACGAATTAGAGGTATCTAAGCCTAAAGTTATTATTAAAGAAATAGATGGCGTTAAGTGTGAACCGTACGAAGATTTACAAATTGAAATACCTGAAGATTGTGTTGGAACCGTTATTGAGAATCTGGGAGTGCGTGGAGCAATTATAGGGAATATGACTAATGTTAATTCTCAGGTACGCATAACGTATGTTATTCCATCTCGCGGATTAATTGGTTTTAGTACGGATTTTATGACTATGACGAAAGGTTATGGGATTCTTAATCACACCTTTAAAGAGTATTTGCCGTTAGAAACAAATGAAATCGGCGAAAGAAAATTAGGTGTTTTAGTATCAATGGAAAATGGAAAAGCATCAGCTTATGGAATTGGCCAATTAGAAGATCGCGGTACTATGTTTATTGAACCAGGAACAGAAGTATATGAAGGGATGATTGTCGGGGAGTGTAACCGTGATAATGATTTAGCAGTTAATGTGGTTAAAGGAAAACAGTTAACCAATATGCGAGCTGCAGGTAGTGATAAAACAGTTGTTTTAAAACGACCTCGCCCAATCACTTTAGAATACGCATTAGATTACGTTAACAGTGATGAGTTAGTAGAAATTACACCTAATCATATTAGATTAAGAAAAAAAATTCTCAATACAAATGAAAGAAAAAAGTTTGATAGTAGAAAATAAGCTAGATTAATTTCAATCTAGCTTTTTTCATGCGTTTTCTATTAAAATTGTAATAATTTCTGACAAACTTATTGTATCAAATGTTAATAATTGGGGAAACATACTAATATTAGTAAAACCCGGAATAGTATTTATCTCATTAAGATAAATTTTGTTGTTAACTTCATCATAGAAAAAATCAACCCTAGCATAACCTTTCCCATTAATATTATTAAAAGCTAACTTAGCATATTTTTTAATAGTATTATTAACTCCTTTAGGCAATTTGGCCGGAATTAATAATTTTGATTCCTTACTTTCATATTTAGCGCTGTAATCATAAAATTCACTTATTGGAACTATTTCTCCAATACTAGAAACAACTAATTTCTTGTTTTCTAAAACAGAACACTCTAACTCCCTAGCAATAATAAATTTTTCTATAATAATTACATTATCATATGAGCTAGTTTCTTCAATGGCATTGATTAATTCATTTTTGTTATTAACTTTACTAATACCAATAGAAGAACCGCCATTAGCAGGTTTTACGATTAATGGAAAGCCTATTTCTTTAATTATTTTCTTAATTGAATATTTGGGATACTCAATAGTTAAATGAGGAACTTGAGGAATATTTAAGTAATTAAAAATCATTTTAGCTATGCTCTTATTCATGCCAATCGCGCTTGCTAAAGTTTTAGATCCTACATATTTGAAATTAAAAAAATCTAAAAACCCTTGTAATTTACCATCTTCCCCATAATTACCGTGAGTAATAGGAAAAACGATATCAAATTGTGCAATATAGTTAATGATATTAGAAATTAAATGGATATTTTCTGCTTCTTTCCATGTTCCCTTATCTAAATAGGAAAGTTCATCATTAAATATATAAAAATGACTGTTATTATCAATTCCAACAACGGTTAAATCGTATTTAGTTTGATCGATATTTTCGATTATAGTCTTGGCCGATAAGCAAGAAATGTAATGTTCACTTGAATTTCCGCCAAACAGCAATAAAACTTTTTTTATATAAACCACCCCAATATAATATATGTGACATATTATATAATTAACAACCTCTTGACAATTAAAAGATAGAAAGCATTAATTTAAAATTTAATTATGATATAATATACAAAAGTAAGGAGATTATTATGGATGATAAAAATATAAAAGAAGACGATGGCTTAGATATTGAAATTATTGACGATTTTATATTGGACGAGCCTAGTCAAAAACTAGATTCTAATGCTCAATCTTTAGAAATGAAAAAAGCGGAAATTGTCTCAAATAATCAAAATTCACAACTTATTGGACCCCAAAATGAACAACAGAGACAGAATGTTAATCCACCTCAACCAAAGCCAATGCCGAGTCAAGGTCAAGCAAGGCCTCAAGAAGTTCACCCTATGGTAAATAGTCAAGCGAGCCCCCAACCGATGCCGGGTAATGAACCAAGTTTAAACCCTGTACCGCAGCCAATGCCGAGTCAAGGTCAAGCGAGATCTCAAGAAGCTCACCCAATGACTAATAACCAATCAAGATCTCAATCAATTCCAAACAGTGAATCCAATTTTAATTCTGTTTCCGAACCGGTAGTAAAGTATGAAAGGAATAAAGAACCAGAGTTTAAACCTGTGTCAAAGATGGAATCTGTAGAGAATATTAAAGAACCAGAAGAACTAGTTGAAAAACCATCAAAAAAGAAGAAAAAAAGCAAAGTTTTAATTTATATATTATTATTTATTATATTAATAATCGCTGCTGTGATTGTATATTATTGGCAAGTATCTAGCCCGAAACGTTTGTTAGTTAAAGCTGTTGAAGAAGTAAGTGGTAATTTTGGATATTTTACTTTACCCTTAAAAAATTCAAGCACGAGAATTGATGGAAATAAAACTCACACAAGAAATTTGACATTTAATATTGAAATGAATAATCTCGATGAATCAGAATTATTTGGACTTAATAATATTTATAATGATATTATTAGTAATGTTAATAAAACAACTATTAGCTATGAATATCAAAAAAGTTTAAATGATAATAAAGAGTTTCTTAATATATATGGAAACTTAAATGAGGATGAATTATTTAATGTTGATTTTTTAAAGATTAATAATAAAAGTTATTTCTTGTTAAAAGATATTTTAGATAAATATATTGAAATTGAAAACGCTGAGGTTGCAAATGTAATAGACATACAAGAAACGATTGAAAATTTTGAATATCTCTTGTCAGTAGTTGGAAAAAGTATGTTTAGAAACATTGATAATTCTTATCTTAATACTGAAAAAGTTAATGTGAATTTAAAAAATGAAGAAGTTGTTCTTAAAAAAATAACTTTAAATTTAAATCAAGATAATCAAAAAAAAATATATAAAAATATTTTTTTAGATTTAAAGAATGATAAAAAAGCTATTGAAATAATTTCAAAATATAATTCAAAATTTAAAGATATGGATATTGAAGAAAAGTTAAATCAATTATCTTTAGATCAAGATTTTCTTTTTTCAGTTTATTATAAAGATATGGTTAATACAATTGTAATGGCTGAAATAAATAATACCACTCATAATGAAAAAGTTGTTTATACAAATACTACAGAAGAAACTATTGAATTTTTTAATGATACTAATACCAGTCTTGCTAAAATAACTATAAAAAAAGAACAAGATGATTTTATTATTAATGCAACAAATTCAGAAGGTACTATTATTACTATTACAGGTGAACAACAAAAAGACAATTACACTTATATTTTTAGCAAAATTAATGAAAATAGAACAATAACTGCTAAAGCCGCTTTGAAATATGAGACACTTATTGATGGAAAGGAATATAATGTTAATAGTAATTATGTTCTTAAAATAGCAGAAAAGGGACAAGAATTATTTTCGCTTGAGGTTATCGAGAATGGAAAAATTACAAATAATGCCCAAATTATAGATGAAGATAATGAAACAAAGGTAACATCAAAATTAACTAAAGAAGAAACTGACCAGATTTCTGAAAAACTATTATCAATTGGAAATAAGTTTCTAGAATAATAAAATAACTTAATATAAAAGTTTTAAAAAAAAGGCATAATTTAATAAATCACTTGCATATTAATTAGTGATGTGATATATTATTATTGGTTTAAAAATTATTTCGTTACTTCCCATTTTTGGAGTCCCAAATAAGAATTAAATCAAATCAAAAAAAGGAGGTTACGAAATGGAAACTAAAGAATTCAATGATATTACTCTAATCTGTAAAGATTGTGGAAAAGAATTTATCTGGACATCTGGTGAACAAGCGTTCTATGATGAAAAAGGTTTTACTAATCCACCTGCAAGATGTAAAGAAGATCGTGATAAGAGAAAAGCTGAAAGAAATTCAAATAGAAATGATTTCAGAAGAAACGACTCAAACAGATTTGCATACAGAACAGAAGATAACTAATAAATAAATTAGTATTAAAACCCTTAGTAAATAAGGGTTTTTTATTGTATATAAGTTAATATAACAAAACACCGTTAAAATTTTCGCATCAAGT